>NZ_JAQOWX010000083.1:0-27442 GCF_028462495.1 Paucibacter sp. XJ19-41 | reverse complement strand
CAGCAGCGGCGGCCGCGGCGCCAGCGCGCGCGCCAGCGCGACCCGCTGCTGCTGGCCGCCGCTGAGCTGGGCCGGGAATTTGTTCGCCTTGTCGGCCAGGCCCACCAGTTCCAGCAGCTCGGCCACACGGGCCGCACGCTCGCCGCGCGTGGCCTGCTGCAGGCCATAGGCCACGTTGTCCGCCAAGCTCAGATTGGGAAACAAGGCGTAGGACTGGAACACCACGCCGAAGCGCCGCTGCGCGGCCGGCCAGGCCGTGATGTCCTGGCCGTTCAGCACAATGCTGCCGCTGTCCGCCGCCTCGATGCCGCAGATCAGGCGCAGCAAGGTGGTCTTGCCGCAGCCCGAGGGCCCGAGCAGGCTGATGAACTCGCCGGCGGCGACATCCAGATCGATGCCGCGCAGCACCGGCTGCGTGCCATAGCGTTTGTTCAGGTGGCGGAGTGACAACACGATGTATTCCTTGTAAGGCCGGCGCCCCTTGCCTCTGACCCAACAGAGCGCGAGGATCCGGCTCTGCCGGGCCTACGGGCTCGCCCCCTTGAGGGGGCGGCCGAAGGCCGTAGGGGGTGGGCTGTTACTTCTTCTCGGCCTTGGCCTCGTAGCGCCGCGCCCATTCGGTCAGGATGCGCTCGCGGTTGGCGGCAGCCCAGACGAAGTCGTTCTTGGCCAGCATCTGCTCCAGATTGGCCGGCACATGCTCCATCTTCTGTTGCGCCTCGGGCAGGGCCAGGATCGCGAAGTTCGCGCCATAGAGCTCGTTGGCCTTGCGGGTCACGGCCCAGTCGGCCAGGGCCTTGGCAGCCTCGGGCTTCTTGCTGGTCTTCATGATGGCGGTGGCCTCCAGATCCCAGCCCAGACCTTCCTTCGGGAACACGATGTCGATCGGCGCGCCGTCCTTCTTGGTCTTGTTGGCGCGGTACTCGAAGGACAGGCCCACCGGGAACTCGCCGGCGCCGGCCTGGCGGCAGGGCTTGGAGCCGCTGTGGGTGTAGACGCCGATGTTCTGGTGCAGCGCGTCCATGAAGGCCCAGCCCTTGTCCTCGCCCATCATCTGCAGCCAGGCCGAGACCATCAGATAGCCGGTGCCGCTGGAGGCGGGGTGCGGCATCGTCACCGTGCCCTTGTAGGCCGGCTGGGTCAGATCGGCCCAGGAGGCGGGCTTGGGCAGCTTGCGCTTGTCGGCCTCGACGGTGTTGAAGCACACGGCCGAAGACCACAGGTCCATGCCCACCCAGGTCGGCTGGGCACGCGGGTCGCGCATATTGGCGCGCACCTTCTCCAGGCCCTTGGGCGCATAACCCTGCAGCATGCCTTCCTTGTCCAGCAGCATCAGCGAGGTGGCGGCCAGGCCCCAGATCACATCGGCCTGCGGATTGGCCTTCTCGGCCAGCAGACGGGCGGTGACGATGCCGGTGCTGTCGCGCACGAACTTCAGCTCGATGCTGGGGTGGTCCTGCTCGAAGGCCTGCTTGTAGGCCTTGATCTGGTCGGCCTCCAGCGCCGAATACACCAGCAGCTCGGTCTTGCCCTGGGCCTGAGCCGCGCCGGCGGCCAGCAGGGTTGACAAGGCGGCCAGGCTCAGCAGGCCGGCACGACGGGTGAGAGAGTTTTTCATAGCGTTCCTGGGGTGCGAAGAAGGAGTGAAGGGAAGCAATGGGCCGCACTCTAGATTTCGAATATGTAAAGAAGATGTCATACGGACCAAGCGCGACAAAGCCCGCATTTGCGGATTTGTGTCGCGGCTTTGACGCGCGTTCGACATCAATTCGTCATCAACAGCGACTACCCTCGCCCGTCCATGCTCACCGCCCAACTGAAGGCCTTTTTCACCGTCGCCCGGCTTGGCAGCGTCACGCTGGCCAGCAGACAGCTAGGCATCAGCCAGCCCACGGTCACGACCCAGATCCGCGCGCTCGAGGAGCACTACGGGCTGGAGCTGTTTCGCCGCAACTCCGGCCGCCTGACGATCAGCGATGCCGGCGTCGAGCTGCTGCCCATGGTCGAGGGCTTGCTGCAGCAAGAAAGCCAGATCGAGTTTGCGCTGCGCAACCAGGCCGAGCTGCGCCAAGGCAGCCTGCGGATCGGCGCCACCGCGCCCTACTACATGCTGGACCTGGTGCAGCGCTTCCAGAGCCGCTATCCGGGCATAGAGCTGAGCCTGCACATCGGTAACTCGCGCCAGATGGTGGATGCGCTGCGCGAGTACCGCGTCGATCTGGCGGCCTCGTCCCATCCGGTGCGCGACGCCCGCCTGCTGTGCTGGAAGCTCGGTGAAGATCCGCTGGTGCTGGTGCTGCGCAGCGACCATGCGCTGGCGCGCCAGACCGAGGTCAGCGCGCAAGACCTGGCCCCCTGCCGGCTGCTGCTGCGCGAGGGCGGCTCGATGACCCGCCAGCTCGGCGAGGAGATGCTGCAGCTGGCCGGCGTGCGGCCGGCCCAGGTGATGGAGATCGGCAGCCGCGAGGCACTGCGCGAGGCCATCGTGCGCGGCATGGGCGTCAGCCTGGTCGCCCGCCATGAGGTGCCCCACCATCCCGAGCTGCGCGTGCTGCCGCTGCGCGGCGCCGCACCAATGGTGGCCGAGTACCTCTATGTGCTGAAAGAACGCCGCCAGATGCGGCTGATCGAGGCCTTTTTGTCGACCGCCGATCTGCCGCCGCGGTTGTGAGGCCGCAAATCCGCCAATACCGGCATCGCGGCGCTTGCGCCAACTGACATCGAGACGGCACGGACGCTTTCTAGCCTTGGCAGGCCTTCAACACCTGTCGGGAGAACCCGTGCCAAGACCACTGATCAACACCCTCGCTGCGGCCCTGCTGTCGGCCGGCCTGCTGGCCGCGCTGCCGGCCCGGGCGGATGACCTCATCCCCTATCTGCATGCACCGACCGAGAACTCGACCTGGATCAGCTGGAAGTCCAGCAAGAACAGGAACGCGCCTGCCCGTGTCGAGTATGGCCTCAATCCCAAGCAGCTCGACCAGGTCGCGGTCGGCACGCTGGAGGACCTGAGCCAGTCGCCCGAGATCGTGCGCCAGTGCAGCAAGCCCAGCGGCACTTACTACTACAACCGCGTCAAGCTCAGCGGCCTGAAGCCCGCCACGCCCTACTACTACCGCGTCGTCAGCGGCGATGAGAAGTCGCCGGTGTTCCGCATGCGCAGCCAGCCCGAGGCCGGTGCGGCGCGCGGTCACTTCCGCGTACTGGTGATCGGTGACCACCAGTTCACCAGCAACACCAGCCGCGACTACGAGGCCTTGCTGGCGCTGGCCCGGGCCAAGGTGCAGGAACTCTACGGCGGCCGCTTCGAGGACCAGATCAATCTGATGCTCAATCTCGGCGACCAAGTCGACAACGGGGTGCTGTGCCAGTACGAGGACATCCACTTCAAGCAGGCCCGCAGCGTCATCTCCAACATCCCGACCATCACCGCCGTCGGCAACCACGAGTACTACGACGACCCCGAGCTCAAGCTCTACAACGCCCATTTCAAGTCCTATGAGGACGTGCCCTACCAGGGCCTGCTGTCCAAGCGCCCCGTCGCCGAGGCGGCCTTCCAGGTCGGCAATGTGCTGTTCGTGCAGGCAGATTCGAACAAGGCCAGCGCCGACCAGCGTGACTGGCTGGGCCGCATCTCCGAGGCCGCCAGGAACGATCCCGGCGTCGCCTGGGTGATAGGCACTACCCACCACCCCATCGTCTCCGAGCAATACCCCTCGGACGGCAGCGCATTTGTGCGCGACAGCGTCGCGCCCACGCTGGCGTCCAGCGACAAGCTGGCCCTCTATCTGAGCGCCCACTCCAACGGCATCTATGCGCGCGGCGCGCTGCGCGAGCAGCCGGTGCACCACCTGATCTCGGGTGGCGCGGCCTGGGGCCAGTTCTGGGGCGACACGGCAAGTCAGACCGACTATGAGGATGTGCAGAAGACGCTGGAGGCCCAGACCTTCCAGATCATCGACATCGACCAGGAGCGCCGCACGATGACGGTGCAGACCTGGTCCATCGGCAACGAGCGCTCGCGCGCCCAGGCCGGCCTGGTGGACCGCTTCGTGCGCCGGCTCGATGGCCAGGCACCGCGCCAGCCAGCCGTCACCGAGCTGGCCGAGCGCATCACCCTGCCCCACAGCTTCGGCAGCAGCGAGTTCAGCGGCGAAGATCGCTTCAACAGCATCGAGTACCAGATCGCCCGCGAGCCGGACTTCGCCGAGGTGCTGCGCTCGGTCAAGCGCGACCACGAGAATGTGTTCCTGTCCTCGGGCTCGCCGCTGTACCGCCCGATAGACCAGAACGCCGGCAGCGATGTGACGCGCTGGACCCTGGGCGTGGACGATCTGTTCGCCGACACCCGCTACTACATCCGCGTGCGCCATCGCGACCAGAATCTGTTGTGGTCACCCTGGTCCGAGCCGCAGCGCTTTGTGAGCAGCAACGGCCGCGCGCCGCTGCCCTTCCAGCCGCTGGCCTATCTGCCGCTGCGCAATGACCTGGCCGATGCGATGGGCAACTTCAGCAGCCTGGGCTGCGGCGCCCAGCTCAAGAGCGAGGACGGCGGCTATCTGGACACCACGGCCGGCCTGCTGCTGCTCAACCGCGGCGCCAGCAACGCGGCCTGCAACAAGGCCGGCAGCATGGCCGAGCTAGGCCTGCCGGGCACGGAGCTGACGGTCTCGGCCTGGGTGCGTTTCAATGCCTTCACCCGCTGGGGCGGCCTGATCGGTGCCTTCCAGGACAACGGCAGCTACGAGCGCGGCTGGCTGCTGGGCTATGAGAACCAGCTGGCCACCCTGGCCTTGACCAGCGGCACCGCGATGAGCTACTTCTCGCCGCCGGCCGCTGCGCTGAAGGCCGGCGAGTGGGTGCACCTGGCCGGCGTCTACAACGGCAGCCAGATGCGGCTCTACCTCAACGGCCAGCTGGTGGGCAGCAGCAGCGACCGCAAGGGCGCGATCCCCTACCCGCCCAGTGGCTGGCTGCAGCTCGGCGCCTACAAGGACGACAACGAGCATTTCGCCCACAAGGGCGGGCTGCGCGAGGCCGCCATCTGGGGCCGCGCGCTGCTTGCCTCCGAGATTGCCGAGCTGGCCAAGGGCACGCCGGCCAATGCCCTGCCCCGCTGACCTTTCTTCTTTTCCACCATTTCAAACACCATCGATCATGAACAAGACCTTGTTGAAAACCCTGCCTGCACTGCTGCTGGGCCTGGCCAGCCTGGCCGCCCAGGCGGCTCTGCTGGACATCCGCATGAACGGCCAGCTCGGGGCGCACAGCCAGGGCGCAGCCCAGGCCACGCCCGGCAGTTTTGCCGGCGCCGTCGCCCCCGGCGCCGGCTTCAGCCTGCAGCTGCGCATCGACAGCGCGGCGCTGGGCGAGAACCTTGAATGGGAAGATCATGTGCAGCTCTATGAGGGTGGCTTTGTGCAGGCCGCCACGCTGACGGTCGGCGGCGTCAGCCATCACTTTGATCTGGGCAGCGGTTTCGCCAGCCTCAAGCTCGACCGCAAGGCCTACTACCCCGGCGAGCTGGGCGGTCGCGGCCAGCCGGCCAGCAGTGAGCAGGACGGGCTGATGCTGGGATGGCGCGACGGCGCTGGCGAGGACCGCGTCTCACTGAGCTTTGTACTGCCGGACCTGTTCCAGAACCTGCCCTTCGACATCGCCACCTGGCAGGGCAGTTACAGCGCCACCGCGATGCTGCCGCCCAACGCACAGGGCAACTGGGACTATGGCAGCTTCCAGCTCGGCGCCGGCCTGCAGCAAAGCGCCGGCTACTTCCGCGCCGAGGGCCTGACGGTCAGCGTCGTGCCCGAACCGGCCAGCTACGCGCTGCTGCTGGGCGGCCTGGCCCTGCTGGGCGGCCTGGCGCGCCGCCGCGGCCGCTCGGGTCTTTGACCGTGGCATGAGCCCCGGGGGGCGCTGAGCGCGCTCCCCAGGGTAATGGAGCATGCCGGAGGCCCGCAGCGCTCACTAGCATGGTGCATCGCCACCCCGGAGCACCTGATGACTGTTGTACATGCCGATCTGCGGGCCTTGCCCGGTGTGCTGGACCGCAAGGCGCTGATGCAGGCGCTGGAGTCCTCGGCCCAGGCCTCGCGGGCCTCGGGCCATTCGCTGGCCGTGCTGACCCTGGATATCGATCACTTCAAGAGCTACCAGGACGAGCAGGGCCAGGCCAGTGCCGAACAGGTGCTGACCCAGCTGGCCATGCTCTTGCAGCAGCTGCAGCCCGCCGGCGCCAGCCTGGCCTATCTGGGCGCTGACGAGTTCGTGCTGATACTGCCCGACACCGACATCGCCGCCGCCGCCGCGCTGGCCGAGAAGCTGCGCGAGCGCATCGCCAGCGCGCTCGCTCAGCTGGGCGGCCAGCCGCCGCTGAGCGCCACCATCGGCGTGGCCGCCAGCCCGCCCAAGCAGGACTGGAACGCCAGCACCCTGCTGGCGCTGGCCGATTCGCGCATGACCTTCGCGAAGCGGCGGCTGCTGCCGCATCACAACCTGGTCTGGGCCGGCACCATCCCCTCGGACTGGTGCCTGCGCCTGGAAGTGGAACCGGGGGTCTGGCCCAGCCTTTGAAGCGTGCGAGCTGTGGACAGCGGCACGAGCCGGCTTGCCTAGAATCAAGCCGCGATGCGTCCCCTGCCCCTGATCATCATCCTGCTGGTTCTGAACCATGTCGCCTTCAACGGCAGCCGCATCGCGGTGGCGCTGTTCGCGATCAAGCAGGGCGCGTCGACGCTGACGGTCGGCACGCTGATGGCCATGTATGCGCTGCTGCCGGCGCTGACCTCGGTGGCAGCCGGCCGCTGGATCGACCGCTCGGGCATCACCCGGCCGATGCTGATCGGCACCATAGGCGTGGGCCTGGGCACCTTGCTGCCCTTTCTGGTGCCTCAGCTCGCCACGCTCTATCTGACCAGCGTGCTGGTGGGCCTGTCCTTCATGCTGCTCAATGTCTCGGTCTACCACGCGGTGGGCGAGATGAGCGCGCCCGAGGAACGCACGGTCAACTTCAGCTATGTCGCTTTAGGCTTCTCGACCTCGACCTTTGTCGCGCCGATGCTGACCGGCATCTCGATCGACGCGCTGGGCTATCGCGCCTGCTTCCTGATCCTGGCGCTGTTCACGGTGCTGCCGCTGCTGGCGCTGTGGGGCCGGCTGCTGCCCGAGATCACGCTGCGCGAAAAGCATGACCTGACCCCGCCCGGGCCGGTGTTCGATCTGCTGCGCGAGCCGGAGCTGCGCCGCCTCTTCATCGCGATGGCCATCCTGACCGTGGGCTGGGACATCTACAACTTCGCGATCCCCGTCTACGGCGCGCAGATCGGCCTGACGCCCTCGCAGATCGGCATCGTGATGGGCGCCTTCGCGGCCGCCACCTTCGCGGTGCGCCTGGCCATGCCCTTCATCGTCAACCGCATCCAGCCCTGGCCGCTGCTGGTGGCCTCGCTGCTGGTGGCCGGCCTGGCCTATCTGGCCGTGCCCTTCACCGACAGCGTCGGCGTGCTGATGGCCATCACCTTTTTGCTGGGCCTGGGCCTGGGCGCGCCGCAACCGATGGTGCTGACCTTGCTGCACCAATCGGCCCCCGAGGGCCGAGCCGCCGAGGCCCTGGGCCTGCGCACCACGCTGATCAACACCAGCCAGACCGTGATGCCTCTGGTGTTCGGCGCGATGGGCGCGGCGCTGGGCATTGCGCCGCTGTTCTGGGGCATGGCGGCGGCGATGCTGGGCGGCAGCCTGTTATCGCGCCGCAAGCGCTGAGAGCTAGAAAACTTTTTACTGCGCCGCCGCCATGCGTCGTTGGCCCGGTGCTCGGAATCCTCACGTACCTGGGGTACGTTCCGGTTCCTGCGCCCGGCCCGCCTAGCCTGACGACGGCTCGCTACAAAAGTTCTCAAGCTCTCGCCCCTTCCCCCGCAGGTGGGGCAGACGGCTGCGAGGCGCTGGTGGATACTCTCGGCGCGGGCACCTTGCCCGTTCGTTATGGGGAGCACGACCATGGGCCTGATGGATTTCATCAAGAAACAGTTCATCGACATCCTGCAATGGACCGAGGATGACGAAACCACGCTGGCCTGGCGCTTTCCGATGGCCGAGATGGAAATCCAGTACGGTGCCTCGCTGACGGTGCGCGAGTCGCAGATGGCCGTCTTCGTCAACGAGGGCAAGGTGGCCGATGTGTTTGGCCCCGGCATGTACAAGCTCAGCACCCAGACCCTGCCGGTGCTGACCTATCTGAAGAACTGGGACAAGCTGTTCGAGTCGCCGTTCAAGAGCGATGTCTATTTCTTCAGCACCCGCCAGCGCATCGACCGGCGCTGGGGCACAACCCAGCCGGTCACGATACGCGACAAGGACTTCGGCGCGGTGCGGCTGCGCGCCTTCGGCAACTATGCCTACCGCATCGTCGATCCCAAGCTCTTCCACACCGAGATCTCGGGCACGCGCGAGCGCTACACGGTCGAAGACCTGGACGGCCAGCTGCGCGGCCTGATGCTGCAGCACATCAGCGATGCGGTGGCGCAAAGCGGCATTCCCTTCCTGGACCTGGCTGCCAACCAGATCGAGTTCGCCAAGGCCTTGATGGAGGCCACCGCGCCCTCGTTCACCGCCCTGGGCCTGAAGTTGGAGAGCGTGACCCTGCAGAACGTCTCGCTGCCCGAGGAGCTGCAGAAGATCCTGGACCAGAAGATAGGCATGGGCATGATCGGACAGAACATGGGCCAGTTCATGCAGTACCAGGCCGCGCAGTCGCTGCCCAAGATGGCCGAGGGTGCCGCCTCGGGCGGCGGCGGCGGTGTGGCGGGCGACGCGATGGGTCTGGGGGCAGGTCTTGCGATGGGCCAGGTGCTGGCCCAGCAGCTGAGCCAGGGCCTGGCCGGTGCCGGAGCGCCGGCGGCAGCAGCGAGCGCCCCCGTGCAAAGCGCCGACGAGATCATGGCCCTGCTGGAAAAGCTCGGCGATTTGAAGGCCAAGGGCATATTGACCGACGAAGAGTTCGCCGCGAAGAAGGCCGAGCTACTGAAGAAGCTCGGCTGAATTGGCCTCTTCAGGCACACCCCAACGCCGCTGGCAGGCGGCCTGCCCCAATTGCGGCGCGCCGGTCGAGTTCGCCAGTGCCGCCTCGGCCAGCGCGGTCTGCGGCTTTTGCCGCAGCACCCTGCTGCGCGAGGGCGAGAGCCTGCGCAAGATCGGCGAGAGCGCCGAGCTGTTCGACGACCATTCGCCGCTGCAGCTGGGTGCGGCCGGCCGCTATGCCGGCGCCGCCTTCAGCCTCGTCGGCCGGCTGCAGCTGGGCTATGCCGAAGGTAGCTGGAACGAGTGGCATGCGCTGTTCGACAACGGCCGTAGTGCTTGGTTGTCGGAGGACAACGGCAGCTATGTGCTGGGCTTCGAGGCGCCGCCGCCGGCCGGCCTGCCGCAAGCCCATGAGCTGGTGCTGGGCGCGCAGTTGCTGCTGGCCGGCCAGGCCTGGACCGTCAGTGCGCTGACCCTGGCGCGCCAGGCCGCCGCCCAGGGCGAGCTGCCGCATGCGCCGCTGGGCGATGCGCAGCGCCAGTTCCTGGTGGCCGAGCTGCGCAACAACAGCGCCGACGAGGTGGCCAGCCTGGAGTACAGCGGCCCGCCGGGCAGCGCGCCGAGCTGGTCGCTGGGCCGCCCGGTGCGGCTGGCCGACTTGGCGATGAGCGGGCTGCGCGAGGACGCGCAGGGCGAGGCCATCAGCAGCAAGACCCTCATCGGCAAGACCTGCGAATGCCCCGGCTGCGGGGCCGCGCTGGCGCCCAAGCTCGACGGCAGCCAGAGCATCGTCTGCGCGCAATGCCACGCGGTGGTCGACATCTCCAAAGGCCTGGGCCAAGACCTGGCCTGGTACGCCCAGCAGGCCAACACGCTGGAGCCGCTGATCCCGCTGGGTCGCAGCGGCACGCTGGCGCTCGCCGCCGGCGGCCCGGCGCTGCCCTGGCAGGTGGTCGGCTATCTGGAGCGCTGCGACCTGCCCGCGGCGGACAGCGAGGACGAGCAGAGCTTCTGGCGCGAATACCTGCTCTACAACCGCAACGAGGGCTTTGCCTTTCTGGTCGACACCCACGAGGGCTGGAGCCTGGTGCGGCCGCTGACCGGCGCGCCCAAGGGCAGTGGCAACAACACGGTCGAGTGGCAGGGCCGGCGCTTCAAGGCCTTGTACGAGGGCGAGTCCTATGCGGCCCAGATCACCTATGTGCTGGGCGAGTTCTACTGGCAGCTGCGGCGCGGCGAGCGCGCCCAGGTCACCGATTACGAGTGGAGGGGCGAAGGCCGAGTCGAGCTGCTGTCGCGCGAGCAGACCGGCAGCAAGGGCGGCACCCAGGAGATCAGCTGGAGCCATGGCCGCAAGCTCGATGCCGCCGAGGTCGGCCGTGCCTTCAAGCTGGCGGTCAGCACCGCCGCGCTGACCCGCGACGCGACGCCCACCAGCGGCCACGGCCTGGTGTTCAAGGTCTTGCTGACCCTGTTCATCCTCGGCGTCCTGGTGATGCTGATGCGCGGCTGCAGCCAGGACGATTGCCAAAGCTACAAGCAGAGCTTTGGCGAGGCCAGCAACGAGTACCGCGAATGCCAGCGCCGCACCAGCGGCAGCGGCGTGCGCCTGGGCACCGGCGGCGGATCCTACGGCGGCTACAGCGGCGGGGGCGGGCATAAATGAACCACTCCCTACGCGCTTCGCGCGCCCCCTCAAGGGGGCGAGCCCGCAGGCCCGGCAAAGCCGGATCCTCGGGCTCCGCTGGATGTCGCGCGGGCTGCGCCGCGCATTTCACTCAATCGGCTACTGAGGAGAACTGAAATGGAAATCGAATGGCTCAAACCGGCGGTGCTGCTGGGCTCGGTGCTCTACGCGGTGATCGGCGTGCTGGTGTTCTGGGTCAGCTTTGTCATCGTCGACAAGCTGACCCCCTACAAGCTCTGGGAAGAAATCGTCGAACACAAGAACCTGGCACTGGCCATCGTGATCGGCGCCAAGTGCATCGCGATCGGGATGATTGTGGCGGCGGCGATTAAGGGCTGAGAAACCTGCTCCAAACTCCTATCCGACGGAGAAGATATGAAGAAGCAACGAAAGGATTTGCGCACAAGCCCTCTATTTCTGGCCGTCGAACTTCGAAAGCTTCAGCAAGTAATTGAACAACTGGACGCTGGTGTCGACATTGAGGACCTTGACCTTGATGGAAAATCGCCGCTGATTAGGGCGGCATTCCTGGGTGAAGTCCCAATAGTTGCGGAGCTCATTGAACGGGGAGCCAATCCCAACGCACAAAATGACATTGGCTACTCAGCGCTTCATTTTGCAGCACAGGAAGGCCATGTGACAGTGGCTGAGATGTTATTGAATGCTGGTTCGAGAGTTGAATCCCGTGATCAGCATGGCAATACGCCGTTGTCCAATGCAGTGTATGAGGAGCGGTCGGAAGTCGTGCAACTCTTGCTGGCGAGGGGCGCGCGAACTGATTTCCCCAATGCGCATGGCGTTACCGTCGCCGAGCTTGCTGACAATATGGGGTTCGATCTCCCTAAATGAACGTAGCTCTGACAGAGAGTGAGGTGCGGCTTACTTGTGCCTACGAGCCATGTCAGCACTCCAGGGTTAAGAGTGGCGGGATGGCTGGGTCAAGCCTTGTATCTGAACCCTGCAAACATATGAATCAGTTGTCTCAAAAAGATCCTGGCGCCAACAACAAGGGATTCATACTCAAATGAAAGAACTGTTGTGCTGGCCGGATGACATGGCAACGATTGAATGGCCAACCGTGGTGTTGATTAAGGGTTCATTTGAAGGTGTTTTGACATACCTCGCCGACTCTTTTCGGCGTGAATGCGAAACTGGGCAAACTGTGCTGAAGGAATTTCCGTGCTCGACAGCGCTGGATGAAATCCACCGCTATCAGGGTGAGCCTGATTTGAATGTGCTTGCGCCATCGCTTGGCAATGACGGTGAAACCTTGCTTTGGACCAGTGATGCTGGTGATCAAAATGTATTGCTTACTCGTTTGTCCTGGCGGCTAAATATGGCTTCAGTTGGGATGAGAAAGTGCTCGGACTGGAGTTCTCCAAACGCTGCGTCAGCGTTAATGGTAATGGGTACTCAAGGAAAGAATGAGCGTTTCGTGCGGGTCATGCGCGACGAATCGGGGCGCTTAGACTTCTATTGTTCAGGCCCAGTGCAAGCGTTTGAGAGCGAAGAGCACTATCGGAATAGATTCAAGAAGGAGCGCATGAACTCAAAAGTCGTCGATGAGTACTGGCGCAAGCTCGGCGTCGACTTGGAGCGGGAAACCTCCGAATGGACCGGGCGACCGGGCATCGTCTTCTTTCGGCGTAGGCGTTCGCTCTGGGCATGACGGGGTCAAGTCATAAATCCAATATTCTCAAGTTCAATACCTTATCTAAAAACTGGACTACACGCCCTGGAAATTCAGATGACCGCCAAGTGCTTGTTCTACTTCGCCGTTTGCTATGCCGTGTATTCGCTCTCGGTCACCCCAATTGGCGGAAACGGGCACCGGGAGTTGCGAGCAGTGCGCGATTGGATCTGGCAAAGGCCCATATTGATCCTTGTTCGGCCGATCTTCTATCTGCTAATCCTGCCATTTGAAAGCGTCATGATGGCCTTGGCCCTCTCGACAGGTGCTCTGGCCTGCTCATTGCTGCTCTCATAGTCAACGCCACGACCGTCTATTGACCGCGCAACGATGCATACAAATTCCGCGCTGAAACAGGCTGCCAGTTTGAGCCTCTATACCGTGATCCTTGACTACCGAGGTGGGACTTACATTCGACAGGTTGCTGCCAGCAATCAAAACGAAGCTCTACTCATATGGTCACGGAGCATTGTTCCAGGGGAAATCCTGCACCTTGGCAAAAAGCGAATATCACGTATTGCCAGCGAAATCGAAGCCAATTACGCGGACAGTTATACACCAGTTCTTATCCACGGTGCAGTGAATGTGTGGTGTACCGGACTTCCAGTTACAGCCGGTCTGGTCAACATAATTAAAACCGAGGTCCGGCTTTGAGCTTTGATGTTCAAACAAGTCTCCCTAAGCCCCCATGCCATCGCCCGCCCCGCTCCCGCCGATCCAAGCCGACAGCACCGTTTCCGCCATCATCGGCGACTGAGTTGGGCACCTTATCTCGCAAGGAGATAGTTTTGAAAAAATACATGGTGGTCGAAAACTTCAAGCCCGGCTTGATGGAAGAGAACTACAAGATCTACAACGCCAAGGGTCGTCAATTCCCCGAGGGCTTGTACTACCTGAATTCATGGATCAACGCCGAGAAGAACATCTGCTTCCAGCTGATGGAATCCAATGACCCAGCCTTGTTCCAGGAGTGGTTCAAAAAATGGGAGCAGTTCGTTGACTTTGAGCTGTATCCCATCGATTAATTATTTGATTAATTCAATCCATCGACGCATCGCTTGATTCACTCACGGCTGCCTTGCCAATGCCCCAGTCCCATCCATCAATACCCGAAGCCATAAGCCTGCTGAGCCGCCCGCTATTCCCATGGTGGACCCTCACCGTGACCGTGCTGGCCGCTGTATTCGGCCCAGGCCTGCTGGTGGCCAGCAGCGCCGGCATGCCGACCGGGCTGCAGCAAGGCATCCACGCCTTTCTCGGCGGTCTTGCGGGCTTTCTTGTCGTTGCCGTCATCGCGCTGATCCGCCGTGTGCGGGCGCTCACGGTCTTGATGCTGGCACGAGCCGACAGCCGTTCGCCGACGGGCTCGCAACAGCGACCAGAGGGTTTGGGTCTTGAGCCTGAGTCCTTTCTCACGCAAGACCTGACACCTGGTAACCCGTCGAAACCCGGAGTGCCCGGTGGCCGCCCATGAGCAAGGCCGCGCTGCACTTCCTACTCCTGATGGCCACGCTTGCCGGCGGCGCCACCGCACAGCCGCAGCCCTGGGCCGACTGCAACATCGGCAAATACCAGCGCTACGCGCAGGCCCAGACGCAGTGGCAGGAGCGGCTCGCGGCGCTGGTGGCGGCGGTTGCGCCCGAGCACGCGGCGCTCTCGGATCAGCTGATGCGCCAGCAGTTGCAGCTCATCGAGTTGTCACAACTGGAGCTGGAGCATCTGGTTCGCCATGAGCCGGCGAAGCTGCGCAGTCAGGCGAGCCTGAATACCTGGCTCAGTCCTTTCGACGCGCAGGACCGCCAGCGCCTGGCCGCCCGCAGCCCCCGCTATGCCGAGCTGCTGCGCCTGGCCGAAGCTCAGAAGAAGCAGCAGCCGCCTCACCCCCAGGGCGACGCACTGCAAACGGTCATGCGAGAAGACATCATGAAGCGGCCCGACTTTGGCCAACTGCTGCAACAGCATCTGCAGGCCGTCAAGGCGATAGAGGGGGTTCAATGCCCCGCCCCGCGCTGAGCCGCCCGTAGCTCTCACCGAATCTCGACAGCTGATGCAAATCGCTGCCGCCCTGCTGATCTACGCCTTGGCCCTGACTGCGCTCGCGCTGATCAACCGGCGTGAGTTCAGGCGCCGTCCGACCAAGGGCCGGCGCTATGCGGCACTGCCGATCGGCTACAAGCTCGCCTGCTGGCTGGGTGTCATGCCGCTGCTGGTCGCGGCCCTGCTGCTGCACCCGGCCCTGTTGATCCCGGCTTGGGTCGGCTTTGCCCTGCTGGAGATGGCCTGCGTGCGCTGGTACAAAAAGGCCGGCCTGCTCTAGCATCTGCCGCCTGCTGCCAGACGTTTCTCAGCGCTCCGATCACCTGGAACAACCCAAGGGGCTCCCGACATGAACGCTCCCAGCCTTCCCGGCTTCTCACTACGCCCCATCCAGCTTGATGATGCGCAGGCCTGGGCGGCTTACGCTTGCCTGCCCGAGGTCAAGCTGCACACCAGCTCGACGGCCGCCAGCATCGACGATATCCGGCGCGAGATCGACAAGACCCTGAGCGGCGACGCCGCCGCGCCGGTACGCTTCGCCATTGTTGATGACGCCGGCGGTGCGGGTGAGTTGGTCGCGACCGTCGGTTTTCACACCATCTCCCCGCTCAACGGGACTGCCGAAGTGACTTACGACGTGACCCCGGCCCGCTGGGGCCAGGGCATCGCTAGCGCCGCCTGCCGGGCGGCGACGCAATGGGGCTTTGCGCAGCGTGGCTGGCATCGCATCCAGGCCACGACCGTGCTGCCAAACATCCGCTCGCAAAAGGTGCTGGAGCGCTGCGGCTTCCAGCGCGAGGGCCTGCTGCGCAACTTCAGGCTGGTGCGTGGCCAGCCGACCGACTATTGGATGTACGCGGCCCTGCCCGGCGACGTCAAGACCTGACCCTGCGGCGAAGATTACCCCTGAACGCCCTGCACCTCATAGCCAGCTGCTGATCTGCGCCAGCGGCTTCTTGATGCCGCCATGCACCGGCACCTCGCAGCCCGGCTTCGGATGGCCGACCACCAGCAGGATGACGGGCTTCTCGGACTCGGGCCGGCCGCAGAGCTTGCTCAGGAAACCCATGGGGCTGGGCGTGTGGGTCAGCGTGACCAGGCCGGCCTCGTGCAGGGCGGCGATCAGGAAGCCGGTGGCGATGCCCACCGACTCGGGCACGTAGTAGTGGCTGAAGCGCTCGCCCTGTGCGTCGATGCCGTACTTCTGCGCAAAGATCGCGATCAGCAGCGGCGCCTCTTCCAGAAAGGGCTTGTTGGCATCGGTGCCCAGCGGCGCCAGCGCCCGCAGCCACTCCTCGGGGGCGCGGCCGTTGTAGAACGTGCGCTCCTCTTCCTCGGCCGCTTCGCGGATCTGCGACTTGCGCTGGGGATCGGTGATGACGACGAAATGCCAGGGCTGCTGGTTCGCGCCGGACGGCGCCGTGCCGGCGGCCAGCAGGCACTGTTCGATCACGGCACGGTCGACCGGCCGAGCAGCGTCGAAGTCGCGCACGGTACGACGGCGCAGCAGGTTTTGATAGCTGGCGCGGGCGCGCTCCAGCATGGTGTGGGCGGGCAGTTCGCGGTAGCCCGTCAGGGGCTCCATGACCGGGGCAGGCATTGTGTGCATGGCGGTGCGGCTGGAAGGAATATGCGGTGGGGCGAGCATAGCGAGAGCGGCTCGTTCGTCAATCGGGGCATATTGCCGACCGGCGGCGTGGCAAGATGCCTCACTGTCGGAAGCCCAGGAGCACAAAACCATGGAATTAGGTGCCTTCTCCATCAGCCTCGCGGTCAAGAACATCGAGGCCTCGCGCGCCTTCTACGAGAAGCTGGGCTTCAAGACCTGGGGCGGCGATGCGGCCCAGAACTGGCTGATTCTGAAGAACGGCGAGCATGTGATCGGCCTGTTCCAGGGCATGTTCGAGCGCAATATGCTGACCTTCAACCCGGGCTGGACCCAGCACGCCGACCCACTGCCGAGCTTCAGCGATGTGCGCGAGCTGCAGCGCCAGCTGAAGGCCCAGGGGCTGGTACTGCAGAGCGAGGCCGACGAGGCCGGCAGCGGCCCGGCCAGCTTCGTCGTGATCGACCCGGACGGCAATCCGGTGCTGGTGGATCAGCATGTGTAGGGCGCGCACTTGTTCCTGAGTCCCGGTTTCTTCTCGCTCGCCGCCTATGCGCTGATCAGCGCACTGATCAGCATCCAGCCCGCCCACGCCGACGTAAGCCGCTGCTATGGCACGGTCGCGAAGGGCCGTCTCGAAGGCGGCGTCAAGCTGCCCACCGATGGCGCCAATTTCTCGGCCTAGAGCGAACTGGCGGTCGCAGCGGGCCGGACCTATGTGCATGCGACGGTGGCCGACGTGATCGTCGCGTCCTATGCGGCGCTGCAGGCCCGCACACCCGGCGTCCACTACGTCTATGGCGAGACCGGCTGGGCCGCCGGTGGCTCGTTCAAGCCGCACCGCACCCACCAGAACGGCCTGTCGGTCGACTTCTTCGTGCCGGTGCGCGACGCCCAGGGTCGCTCGGTGCCCCTGCCCACCAGCCCGCTGACACGCTTCGGCTACGACCTGGAGTTCGACGCCGAGGCCCGGCATGGCGAGCACCGCATCGACTTCCCGGCCCTGGCCGAGCATCTGTACGCGTTGCACCGTGCCACCCGGGCGCAGGGCGTGGGCATCGCCCGGGTGATCTTCGACACCGCCTACCTGCCGGCCCTGTTCGCGACGCCGCGCGGCCCCTATCTGCGCCAGCATCTGCCCTTCATGAAGGGCAAGCCCTGGGTGCGCCATGACGAGCACTATCACGTCGATTTCGCGCTCGCCTGCCGGCCGGATGACCGGGGTCCGGCTAGCGGGAGAACGAGAACCGGCTGACTCACGTTCGACGCATCGACGAGTCCCTCACTGCATGCCCGCCGAGTTTCGGCATGGTCCGCCGGCAGGTCCTGCGCTGTCGTTCCGAGCGAGTTGGTGTGAGGGGCCCCGCGTCGCCCACCAGCACAGCAGCGCCAGCAGGCTCACCGCCGCGCCCAGCAGACAGACACCGGACCAACCCGCATATGCAAAGGTCGCGGTGCTGCTGATCGACCCGAGCCCGCTGCCGACCGCATAGAACAGCATGTAGAGGCCGACCAGCCGGCTATGAGCCTGCGGGCGGATGCGCAAGATCAGGCTCTGATTGGTGACATGCAAGGCCTGACCGCCCAGGTCAAGCAGCAAGATGCCGATCACCAAAGCGCTCAACGACCATTCCATCATCGACAGCGGCCACCAGGCCAGCAGCAGCAGCACGAGCGCTGCCGCGCTGGTGCGCTGGGCGTGTCCACGATCTGCCCATTGCCCGGCCCGCCCGGCGGCCAGCGCACCCACGACGCCGACAAGCCCGAAGGCACCGATGGCGGTGTGCGAAAAGCCATGGGGCGGCGCACTCAATGAGAGGGCCAGAGCGCTCCAGAAGATGTTGAACGCAGCGAACATCAGCAGCGCGAGCAAGCCGCGCACCTGCAGCACCCGTTCCTGTCGCAGCAGCGTCCACATCGACGCGATCAGACGCGGGTAGCTGACCGCATTTGGCGCTGCAATCAAGGTGGGCAGCCGCCACCACAGTGGCAGCGCGATGGCCAGCATCAGCGCGGCGGCGCTGAAATAGACGCCGCGCCAGCCCGCCACATCGCTGACGGCTCCCGAGAACACCCGTGCCAGCAACAGGCCGATGAACACGCCCCCCTGCGCCACGCCCACGACCTGCCCTTGTTCATGCGGTGCCGCAGCGCTGGCCGCGTAAGCGATCAGCCCCTGTGTCATCGCCGTACCCAGCATGCCCACGGCGAGCATGCCCACGAGCAGCTCCACCGAAGAGTGCGCGATGCCGACCGCCGTCAGCGCGGCCACCAACGCCAGCAGTTGCCACGCCAGCAGGCGCCGGCGATCCACCCGGTCGCCCAGCGGCACCAGCAGCAACAGGGCGATCGCACAGCCAAGCTGCGTGGCCGTGATCACGCCGCCGACCGCCGCATGAGCCATGCCGAAGTCCCTCGCCAACGCATCCAGCAAGGGCTGCGCGTAATACACATTCGCCACGCTCATCCCGCTCGCCACGGCAAACAAGCAGACCAGGCTGCGCGGCAGTGCCGACGCTAGCGAAGAAACCTTCATGACACGATGCCCACTCAATCTAGTTGCAAAACAAAACCGATTTAATCCTACGCAATGTGGTTTTAAAATGCAACCAAAACAGATGCCCTGCCATGCCGCCAGGAGATGCCTTGCCCTGCCTTGAACCTATGAACGCCGAGCCTTGTCCGGTTGCGCGCTCCGTCGATCTGATCGGAGACCGCTGGTCGCTGTTGATCCTGCGCAATGCCTTCGACGGAACGAGCCGCTTCAGCGACTTCCAACGCAGCTTGGGCGTGGCCCGCAACATCCTCTCGGACCGCCTGCACAAGCTGGTCGAGGCAGGCATTCTGCAGACGCAGGCGGCGTCGGATGGCACCGCCTATCAGGAGTACGTGCTGACGGCCAAAGGGGATCGCCTGTTCCCCATCCTGGTGGCGCTGCGGCAGTGGGGCGAACACCATCTGTTCGAACCTGGCGAAGCTCATTCGCTACTGATCGACACGCGCACCGGCAAGCCAAGCCCGCTGATGGCGCCGAAAGCAAGCGACGGCAGGACGCTGTCACCGGCCGAGACTGCGGTGCAGAAAGTGCGGTAGGGCACTGGCCGCCTCGCGGGGCTAGCGGCCGGGTACGGCGGCCCGAGAGGCGGTGCTCAGGTGATACTCGACCTTGATGATCAAGTCTCGCATCGAACAGCCCGGNAGGGCACTGGCCGCCTCGCGGGGCTAGCGGCCGGGTACGGCGGCCCGAGAGGCGGTGCTCAGGTGATACTCGACCTTGATGATCAAGTCTCGCATCGAACAGCCCGGCATCAGCACCGCGATGAGCTGGCCCGTCCGCCGGCAACTGCCGCTGGAGTTCATCGCAGCCCCGCCTAGTGGGGGCAGCTATTAGCGGCCTGACTGATTCCATGCTCGCCCTCAAGCTCCTCCTCGTCCCGACCTTTCTGCTGCTCGTCTCGCTGGCCAGCCAGCGCTGGGGTCCCAAGGTGGCCGGCTGGCTGGCCGGGCTGCCGGTGATGGCCGGGCCTATCCTGGCTTTCATCGCGCTGGAGCAGGGCCCGGCCTTTGCCGCCGCGTCGGCGGCCACGGCAGCAGCAGCCCTGCTCGCCTCGGTCTCGTTCAGCATCGCCTATGCCCGCGCCGCCAATGCCACCGATGGCCGGGCCTGGCCTGGCGCGCTGGGCCAGGCCCTGCTGGCCTGGTTGATCGTGGCCGCGCCGCTGAGCCTGCTGCCGCCCCATCCGCTGCTGGGTCTGGGCATTGCGCTGGCCACGCTGCTGCTGGCGCCGCGCCTGTTCCCGCCGCCCCGGCCGCTGGATGCCCCCATCCGCCTGCGGCCCGGCGAAATGGGCCTGCGCATGGCGGCGGGTGCGGCGCTGACCCTGGGCGTCAGCGGGGCGGCCGGCGCGCTGGGCAGCCACTGGAGCGGCATGCTGGCGGTGTTCCCGATGCTGGGCAGCACGCTGGCGGTGTTCTCGCACCGCGCGCAGGGCGGCGCCTATGCGGCCACGCTGCTGCGCGCGATGGTGACCGGGCTGTATTCCTTGGCGGCCTTTTGCGTGGCCCTGGCCCTGCTGCTCGATCGCCTGGCCATGCCGCTGGCCTTCGCGCTGGCCACGGCCCTGTGCCTGGCGGTGCAGATCGCCACCCGCAAGGCCGGCACGAGCCGGCACTGATCAAGGTCACAAGCTGTAAACCGGCGCAGAATCGGGGCTGCGCCACGCCTACACTGCGCGCTCACCTGAGGTCCAACACCATGAAGACATTGACGCGCCGCCTGATCGCTTCCACGCTGATCGTTTCCTGCTCGCTGATGAGCTTGTCCGCGCAGGCCGTCATCGTGCCGACCGAGGCCTTGCTGCCAGCCGAAGCGGCGTCCGCCGGCACCACGCTGTCGGCCGAAGCCGCGCGCGCCCGCGTCGGCGACTTCCTGGCCCGCGACGATGTGCGCCAGGCGCTGATGGGCCAGGGCGTCGATGCCGAGGCCGCCCAGGCCCGCGTCGCCGCGCTGTCGGATACAGAAGTTGCTGAACTGGCCGGCCGCATCGACAGCGCCCCGGCCGGCGGCGAGGTGCTGGGCCTGCTGTTCACCGTCTTCGTGATCCTGCTGGTGACCGACATCCTGGGCCTGACCAAGGTCTTCCCCTTCACCCGCTCGGTCCGATGACGCCGGGCCTCGGCCCACGCCCATCCAGCCCCGCTGTCGCGGGGTTTTGTTTTCTTGCGGCCCTGTTGTTGATGATGTTGGGCGGCTGCGCGACGCCGCCCCAGGCTCAGCGCCTGAGCCAGCAATGGCCCGCCCACCTGCCAGCCCAGGCCCTGCTGAGCGAGCAGCCCTTCTTCGCGCAGGAGGACTATGAATGCGGCCCGGCCGCGCTGGCCATGCTGCTGCAGGCCGCCGGCGTGCCGGCCACGCCCGAGCAGCTGCTGCCCCAGGTCTATCTGCCCGGCCGCCAGGGCTCGCTGCAGCAGGAGCTGCTGGCCGCCAGCCGGCGCCATGGCCTGCTCAGCGTCCGGCTGGCGCCGAGCCTGGAGGCGCTGCTGCAGGAGGTGGCCGCCGGCCATCCGGTGCTGGTGTTCCAGAACCTCTCGCTGCCCGTCTATCCGGTCTGGCATTACGCGGTGCTGATCGGCTTCGACCGCGAGCGCGGCCTGCTGACCCTGCATTCGGGCCGCACGCAAAACCTGCAGATGTCGATCGCGACCTTCGAGCGCACCTGGGCCCGCGGCGGCCACTGGGCCATGCTGGCCCTGCCACCGGCCCGGCTGCCGGTCACCGCCCAGGCCGAGCCCATGGCCGGCGCGATCGCGGCGCTGGAGCGCGTCAATCCCCGTGCCGCAGCCCAGGCCTATGCCGGCGCGCTGCAGCGCTGGCCCACGCAGCCGGCCCTGCTGCTGGGCGCCGGCAACAGCGCCTATGCCGGCGGCGATCTGGCCGGCGCGGCCTCGGCCTATCGACACGCGGTGCAGGCCCGGCCCGAGCTGGCCGATGCCTGGAACAATCTGGCCCAGGTGCTGCTGGAGCAGGGTCGGCATGAGGAGGCCCGCCAGGCGGTGGCACGGGCCGTGCAGCTGGGTGGCGCGCGCCTACCGCTGTATCTGGAGCTGCAGCGCAAGCTGGGCCCGGCCGAGCCCGGAACCCGCATAGACTGAGCGCCGCTGCAATCGGCAGCCCTTCTCCGCTGCGCCCTCCATGCCTCTTACCGAACCGGCGCAAGCCGGCAACGCCGCCACGAGCCGCATCTCGGTCGCCGAGCTGCTGCTGCTGGCCAGCGTCTTCGTCGTCGCCGCCTGCGGCCTGGTCTATGAGCTGGCGGCCGGCGCGCTGGCCAGCTATCTGCTGGGCGACTCGGTGCTGCAGTTCTCCACCATCATCGGCACCTATCTGTTCGCGATGGGCGTGGGCTCCTGGCTGAGCCGCTATGTCGAGCGCCAGCTGGTCGCGCAGTTCCTGAAGATCGAGCTGCTGGTGGGCGTGATCGGCGGGCTGATGCCGGCCGGGCTCTTCATCGTCCACAGCCTGCTGCCGCCGGCCGAGCTGGCCGCCTTCCGCACCCTGCTCTATGCGCTGGTGCTGCTGGTCGGGGCCTTGGTGGGGCTGGAGATCCCGCTGGTGATGCGCATCCTGAAGGACCAGTTCAGCCAGCGCTATGCGCTGCGCGATCTGGTCTCCCAGGTGCTGACCTTCGACTATCTGGGCGCGCTGCTGGTGGCCCTGGCCTTTCCGCTGGTGCTGGTGCCCCAGCTCGGGCTGATACGCACCGGCATCGCCTTCGGCCTGCTCAATGTGGCCGTGGCCGTGTGGGCGCTGTGGCTGTTCCGCGCCCAGCTGCGCGCGTTCAAGGCCCATGCGCTGGCCTGCGCACTGGCGGTGATGCTGCTGGTGGCCGCCCTGCTGGGCGCCGAGCGCCTGACGACCTGGGCCGAGGACCGCTTCTACGGCGAGCACATCGTGCTGAAGGAGAGCAGCGACTACCAGCGCATCGTCGTGACCCAGGGCAATGCCGGCGCCCGGCTGTTCCTGAACGGCAATCTGCAGTTCCACTCGCGCGACGAGTACCGATACCACGAGGCCCTGGTGCACCCAGCGATGGCCGGCCACGGTGCGCCCAAGAAGGTGCTGGTGCTGGGCGGCGGCGACGGCATGGCGGTGCGCGAGGTGCTGCGCTACCCCTCGGTCGAGGCGGTCACGCTGGTCGAGCTCGACCCGCATATGACGCGGCTGTTCTCGACCCTGCCGCTGCTGCGCCGGCTCAATGGCGATGCGCTGCAAAGCCCCAAGCTGAGCATCGTCAACACCGATGCCTTCGGCTGGCTGGAGCAGTCGCGCGAGAGCTTCGACGTCATCATCATCGACTTCCCCGACCCCAGCAATTTCGCGCTGGGCAAGCTCTACACCAGCAGCTTCTACCAGCTGGTGGACCAGCACCTGGCGGCCTCGGGCTATGCGGTGGTGCAATCCACCTCGCCGCTGGTCGCGCGGCGCAGCTTCTGGACCGTGGTGAGCACGATGGAGTCCGCAGGCCTCGTCACCACGCCCTATCACGCCCATGTGCCCAGCTTCGGCGAATGGGGCTTCATCCTGGCCGGCCGTCGGCCTTGGGCCCCGCCGCGCGCGCTGCCCGAAGGCCTGCGCTTTCTCAGCGTCGAGGGGCTGCCGGCGCTGACCCAGTTCCCGCCCGATATGGCGCGGGTGCCGACCGAGGTCAACCGCCTGTCCAACCAGATCCTGGTGCATGAGTTCGAGCAGGAATGGGGACGGGTGCATTGACGATGCAGCGCCGTGAACTGATGCTGGCCGCCGGGCTCGCAGGCACGGCCTGGCTGGCCGGCTGCCGGGCCGACACGGCGCCGCTGCAAGGCGGCTGGGTCGGCGCGACGCCGGCACGCGGACACCGTCTGCGCGAGGCCTTGCCCAGCCCTGGCCAGGGTGCACTGCGCAAGACCTCGGTGCTGGTGGTCGGCGCCGGCGTGTCGGGTCTTGCCTGCGCCCGCGCCCTGGTCAACAGCGGTGTCGATGAGGTGACCCTGCTGGAGCTGGAGGACGGCGCCGGCGGCAACAGCCGCGGCCACCGCATGGCCGGCATGGTCTGCCCGCTGGGCGCCCATTACCTGCCGCTGCCGGGCCCCGAGGCCCCCGAGGTGGCTGAGCTGCTGCACGAGCTGGGCCTGGCCCGGCACGAGTTGGGCCGCACCGTCTATGACGAGCGCCATCTCTGCCACAGCCCGCAGGAGCGCCTGTTCTTCGAGGGCCAGTGGCACGAGGGCCTGCTGCCGCCGGCCGGCGATGCGGCCACCTTGGACCAGTACCGGCGTTTCGGCCGCCTGGTCGACAAGGCGCGGCGCGAGCTGGGCTTTGCGATGCCCAGCAGCCGCGCGCGCTGGACCGCCGGCCACGCGGCGCTGGACGGCCAGACCTTCGCGGCCTGGCTGGCCGCCCAGGGCCTGAACGCCGCGCGCCTGCGCTGGTATCTGGACTACTGCTGCCGCGACGACTATGGCGCACCCAGCGCCGAGGTCTCGGCCTGGGCCGGTCTGCACTACTTCGCCAGCCGCCATGGTTTTCATGCACCCGGCACGGTGCATGGCGAAGACGGGACCGGCGAACGCGAGGCGGTGCTGACCTGGCCCGAGGGCAATGCCTGGCTGACCGAGCGCATGGCCAGCGCGCTGGGGTCGCAGCGTCTGCAGACCGGCCGCACGGTGCTGCGCATCAGCCCGGGGCGGCACGGCGTCGAGCTGCTGGCCTGGAACGAGGCGGCCGATGCGCCGGAGCGCTGGCAGGCCGATCATGTGGTGCTGGCCGTCCCGCTCTTCATCGCCCACCTCCTGCTGAGCAGCGCCCCGCCCGCACTGCAGGCCGCCACCGCCCGGCTGCAGCACGCCCCCTGGCTGGTGGCCAATCTGCAGCTCAAAGGCCCGCTGCTGGACCGGCTGGGCGTGGGCCCGGCCTGGGACAGCGTGGTCTACGGCAGCCAGGCGCTGGGCTATGTCGATGCGATGCACCAGCAGACCCGGCCCCACCCCGGCCCCACTGTGCTGAGCGCCTACTGGGCCCTGCCGCGCGCCGAGCGCGGCGCGCTCTTGCAGGACGGCTGGCAGGGCTGGGCCCGGCGCGTGATCGCCGAGCTGCACGCCACCCATCCCGACCTGAGCGAGCAGCTGCTGCGCGTCGATATGGCGCGCTGGGGCCATGGGATGAGCATCCCGCTGCCCGGTGTGCGCGGTGACCCCGCGCTCGCGGCGCTGCGCGGGCCACAGACCGGCCGTCTGCATTTCGCCCATAGCGATCTGGCCGGCTATTCGGTGTTCGAGGAGGCGTACACGCAGGGCGTGGCCGTGGCCCGTCGGCTTGTGGCAAGCTTGTGAGATGAAACCCCTCGTCCAAGGACTACCTTGGCCGGCCCCCCGAGGGGGCGGCGCCGCTTGCCGGATCGACCGACAAGCGGCGGCCCATGGCGGGCCGGCTTGGGAGCGGCCCGGCGCTCGGCCCGCAAGCTTCATGCGGTGGAGCCACTGAGGTGACGCGCTGGCTTGCCACCTTGTTCTTGACGCTGATCCTGGCGCTGCCGGCCGCCGCCCAGAGCTATGAGGTCGTGGCCGACGGCCGGCGCATCAACTACGGCATGATGGAACGCGCCAGCCAGCCCTGGCGCATCTGCGCGCTGCTGCCGCACGGCAAGGACCGTTACTGGTGGGGCGTGTCCTGGGGCCTGGCCGAGCAGGCCAAGACCCTGGGTGTGCAAGTGGGCATCTACCAGGCCAACAGCTATGCCGATCTGCCACTGCAGAAAAAGCAATGGGCCGACTGCCGCGCGCTCGGTGCCCAGGCCTACATCCTCGCCGCCATCAGCGCCGACGGGCTCAGCGAGGAGATCGCCCAGGCCCTGGCCGAGAAGCGCCCGGTCATCGATCTGATCAACGGGCTCAGCGCCGAGGTGACGAGCCGGGCCCTGGTCAGCTTTGCCGATATGGCGGCCCAGACCATCGCCCATGTCTTGCGCGACGCCGGCGGGCGCAGCGGCATCAAGCTGGCCTGGTTTCCCGGGCCGGCCGACGCGGCCTGGGTGCAGGACGGCGAACGTGGCCTGATGGACGCGCTCAGCGGCAAGCCGGTGGAGCTGCGTCTGGGCGGTCGCGGCCCGACCGACACCAAGACCCAGAGCACGCTGGTGCGCGAGCATCTGGAGCGAGCCGGCATGCCCGACTACATCGTCGGCAATGCGGTGGCCATCGAGTTTGCCGCCCGGCTGGTGGCGCAGCGCCCACCGCCCCGGCCCAAGCTGCTGGCCTACTATGCCAGCGCCGAGGTGGTGGACCGCATCGCCAGCGGCGAGGTGCTGGCCGCGCCGACCGACCAGCCGGTGCTGCTGGCCCGCCTCAGCCTGGATCTGGCGGTGCGCGCGCTGCAGGGCCAGCGCGTGCCCAAGCGGGTCAGTCCCACCATCCTGATGCTGGACAAGCAAAGCCTGCCCTCGGTCGATATGAGCCGCCTGCTGGCCCCCAAGGGCCAATGGCTGGTGCAGCAGCCGCTGGCGCCGCCCGCCTCACCCGCGCGCTAGCGACTGGCTTAGCACGCTGGCCGGCCGGAACGCGGCGATCAGCGCCGCCATCAGCGCCTCGGCCTTGGCGCTGTTGTCGCACCCCAGATTGCAGACATAGACATCCAGCGTGACCCCGCCCAGCTCGGGCCAGGTATGGATGGCCAGATGCGACTCGGCCAGCAGCACGACGCCGGTAATGCCGCTCTGCTCCTGCCCCGGCACGGGGGTGAAGCGATGGAACAACTCGGCCACAGCGCCCAGGCCAGCGGCGGCCACGGCCGCGACGCACAGCGCGCGCAAGGCCTCGCAGTCCCGCATCAGCGGCTGGCCGGCGGCGCAGCCACGCAGATCGGCCGTCAGGTGCAAACCTTGCACGGTTCCGCCGCCTAGCCGCCCGTCACTGGCGGGAAGAAGGCCACCTCGGCACCGTCGGGGATCAGCGCATCTTCCTGGGCGAGCCGCTGGTTCAGCGCGCAGCGCAGCGACTTGCCGCGCGCCAGCGCTGTGGCATGCGGCTCGCCGCGCGCCAGCAGCTGGTCGCGCAAGCGCCCCAGGGTCAGGTCTTGCGTCCAGGTCACGGTTTCGACCGGGCCCAGAGCCTCGCGCAGCGAGGCGAAGTAGCGCACCGTGATGCTCATGACAACAATTCCGAGAACGGGATGAAGGCCACCATATCGCCGGCCGTGATCGCCTGGCCGGACGGGTTGTCCAGCAGCCCGTCGCCCCAGACGGCCGATGTCAGCACGCCCGAGCTCTGGTTCGGGAACAGGTCCAGCCCGCCGGCCGCGTTCAGGCGCACGCGCAGAAACTCCTGGCGCCGGTCGGGCCGGGGCCAGTCGAAATCGGCGCGCAGCTGGTAGCGCTGCGGCGCCAGCATGGCAGCGCCCTGCAGGCGCAGGATCACCGGCCGCACCAGCAGCAAAAAGGTCACGAAGCTGGACACCGGATTGCCGGGCAGGCCGAGGAACCAGGCGTCCTGGACACGGCCAAAGGCCAGGGGCTTGCCGGGCTTGATCGCGATCTGCCACAGGTCCAGTGAGCCTTCGGCCTGCACGGCCGGGCGCAGATGGTCTTCCTCGCCGACCGAGACGCCGCCCGAGGTGATGATCAGATCGGCTCGGCCCGCAGCCTCGCGCAGCGCGGCGCGCGTCGCGTCCAGATTGTCCGGCACGATGCCCAGATCGATGACCTCGCAGCCCAGGCCTTGCAGCAGGCCGCGCAGCGTGAAGCGGTTGCTGTTATAGATCGCGCCGGGCTTCAGCGGCTCACCGGGCATCACCAGCTCGTCGCCGGTCGAGAACAGCGCGACGCGCGGTCGGCGCGCCACCGTCAGCGCCGCCGCGCCCACCGAGGCCGCCAGG
>NZ_JAQOWX010000082.1:0-27778 GCF_028462495.1 Paucibacter sp. XJ19-41 | reverse complement strand
CAGCCGCCGAGCCGCCCAGCACACCGCCCACCAGAAACGTCATGCCAGCCAGCCAGCACAGCCCGGCCAGCGCCACCAGCACCCAGCCGCTGGCCAGCGCCTCGATCAGCGCGGCCCAGCGCACCCGCGCGCCGTCCAGCACATGGCGCTGCTGAGCCCAAAGCGCGCCGGCCCAGATCGCCAGCAGCAGATGCGGAGCCAGCCAGAAGGACAGCATGCCGCCGCCGAGGTCGAACCAGCGCGAGGGCAGCAGTTGCACGCTCAGCAGCGCCGCCCCCGCCGCGCCGAGCAGCACCCGCAGCCAGGGCCGCTGCAGCCATGTCGCCAGGGCCAGCACCAGGCCCAGCAGCAGCAGCGCCGCCATCCGCATCGGCAGATCGCGAAACAGCGCAAAGCCCAGCAGGCCGGCGCCCACCATCAGGGCCGGCAGCGCCAGCTGCTCGACAAACAGCGGCAGGCCCGGCCGGCGCATCAGCGACAAGGCGCCCGCCAGCACGGCCGCGCCGACCAGATAGCTGCCGGCCCCGCTGTCGAGCAAGCCGCCCAGCAGCGCGAACACCAGGCCCATCAGCGGAATCGCGGCGATCCAGGCGCCCAGCGCGGTCAGCAGCACGACCGGCCAGGGTCGGTGCTCGGCGGCGGGCGCCTGGGCATCGGCGGGCAGCAGGCCCTCGGCGACCGCCGCCTTCAACAACAGTTCATGCTTCATGCCGACTCCCCGCTGTAGTGCCGGGACAGGCGCAGGATGGCGCTGACGCTTGCGGCCAGCAGGCCCGAGGCCAGCAGCGCCACCAGCAGAAAACTCCCGGCCTGATCGCCCCGGTCGCTGAACAGCAGCCGCGCCAGGCCGAGCACCAGCAAGGCGTTCAGACCCAGCGCCACCGCGCTGAGCGCGAACACATCGAAGCCGCGCCGCGTCGCCAGCAAGCCGGCCGCGAGGCCCAGGATGAGCAGGCCCAGACCGTATTGCGGCGCGATGCGCTCATGGAACAGGCCCACGCCGGCGCTCAGGCTCAGCGCGATCACCGCGAACAAGGCCACCAGCCGCAGCGACCACAGTCCCGCGCCGGTGAAGCGGCGCAGCGGCGGCCCGAGCCAGGCGCCGAGCGCCAGCATCGCGCCAAAGCCCAACAGATGCACACCCAAATCCCCGGGCTGGACCCGCCAGCTGCGCCCGGTATGGGTCTGGGTCCACAGCGAGATGCCGGTCAGCACCACCAGGGCCCAGGGCGCCCACAGCAGATCCGAGCGCACCGCCACAGCCAGCGGCAGGCCCAGCACGGCCCACAGCGCAAACAGCTGCCAGGCATCGGCGCCGGTCTGGTAGGTCTGGCCGAAGAAGGCGAACAGCGCGCCGGTCGTCACAAAGGCCAGCAGGGCCAGCGGCGCGCGCGCGGCCGGCCGCAGCGCCGCGCCCACGCACAGCAGCAGGATCAGCCCCTGCAGCAGCGCAAAGCGCTCGAAGCGCCCCAACCCGGCCCAGTTCGCCGCCACCCACATCACCAGGCCCAGCCCGCCCAGCGCGGCCGCCAGCGCCGCGATGATGCGGGGCAGCCAGCGCTGCAGCGGGGCGGGCTCGTCGAAGAGGCCGGCCAGCCTATGCAGGCGCAGGGCCTGGGTGGCAGAAAGCCCGTGCAGGGCCGTCAGTTCAAAAATCCGGGCTCGCAAATCCATGCCGCGCATCATGCCCGGCAATCAGATCAGCGCGAAGGCAAAGCCGAGCAGGGCCGTGCACAGCGGCAGCAAACCCAGCACCGCCTCGATGCGGCGGTTCAGGCGGGTCGGCGCCGGCTCCATCAGGTCTTCGGCAAAGGCCTCGCTGCGGTAGCTCGGGAAAGGCGTGGGCTCGGACATGGCGTGCTCCTGATGCCGGGATCCGGCATGGCTGCACTGTCGACGCGGCCGGTCTCAAGCAGATTGCTGCTTTGTTGAGGGTTTGTTTCGTTTGTAGCCGGCTTGTCCCCTGATTCATCCTCTCGATGCGGGGCAGAAGCCGCTCGCCGACCCGGCTCGGCGGGCCAGAATCGCAGCCACACCTACACAAGCCAAGGAGCCTCTCGATGTCCCAACACCTTCGCACCACCCTCGCCCTGCTCGGCGCCTGCCTGCTCGCCGCCGCCCCGGCCCTGGCGGCCGAGCGCAGCGTCACCCTGAACGTCGCCGGCGCCAGCGGCGACGGCGCCGCCGTCGGTACCGTGCGCATCGTCGAGTCGCCCTACGGTCTGGTCTTCCACCCGGCGCTGAGCGGCCTGCCGCCAGGCCTGCACGGTTTTCATGTGCATGAAAAACCGTCCTGCGCGCCCGCCGCCAACAAGGAGGGCGTGATGGTGCCGGCCCTGGCGGCCGGCGGCCATCTGGACCCGGCCGGCAGCGGCAAGCACGGCGAGCCCTGGGGCAGCNGCACGGTTTTCATGTGCATGAAAAACCGTCCTGCGCGCCCGCCGCCAACAAGGAGGGCGTGATGGTGCCGGCCCTGGCGGCCGGCGGCCATCTGGACCCGGCCGGCAGCGGCAAGCACGGCGAGCCCTGGGGCAGCGGTCATCTGGGCGATCTGCCGCCGCTGTATGTCGCCGCCGACGGCACGGCCAGCCAGCCGGTGCTGGGGCCGCAGCTGAAGCTGGCCGATGTGCTGAACCGCTCGCTGATGGTGCACGCCGGCGGCGACAACCATGCCGATCATCCGGCGCCGCTGGGCGGTGGCGGAGCGCGCGTGGCCTGCGGGGTGATAGCGGGCTGAGCGCGATAGGGCAGGAATGGCGCGGCCCAGTTCGGGGTCGCGCCGGCGACGTTTTATCAACATGGACGAGGTGATGAAAAGATGCCTATTCTCTTGATGACTCTGCTGCCAGGCCTGCGGGCGCACGGCGCGTGCTGGCTCACAGCGGCCTTGCTGGCCGCCCCTGCCGTATCGGCTTTGGCCAACCCGCAGACGCCCGTGCTCGGCTATTCGCCGGCGAATATGGACAAGCGGGTAAGCCCGCGCCAGGACTTCACCGGCTATGCGGCCGGCAACTGGCTGCGGCACACCGAGATCCCCGCCAGCGAGGCCGAGGTGGGCGGCTTCACCCAGCTCGCCGCCAATCTGGATCGCCAGCTGCTGACCTTGATCAAGAACGCCGCCAGTGCCCCGGGCGCGCCGGGCAGCCCGCAGCAGCAGATCGGCGACTACTGGCGCGCCGCAATGGACCTGCAGCGCATGGATCAGCTCGGGCTCAAGCCCCTGCAAGCCGATCTGAACCGGATCGACACGCTGCCCCAGCCCCCAGCCGCGCTGGGCCAGCTCTCGGCCCGGCTAGAGCTGGGCTATGGCGTGTCGCCCTTGCTCAACGCCTTCCCGACCATCGATGCCAAGGACAGCAAGTCCTATCTGCTGATGCTCGTGGCCGGCCAGCAATCGCTGTCCCAGGAGGAGTACGCCAAGCCCGAGAACCAGTCGGTGCGCGAACTCTATCTGGGCCATATCAGCGCCATGCTGAAGGCGGCGGGCGAGTCCGATGCCGAGGACAAGGCCCGCACGGTGCTGGCCATCGAGACCGAGATCTCGGCCGCGCAGCTGACCCCGATCCAGGCCCGCGACCCGGCCATGACCTATAACAAGATGTCGCTGGCCGATGCGCAGGCCCTGATCCCGGCCATCGACCTTGGCGCCAAGCTGCAGGCCCTGGGCCTGCAGCAGCCGGCGCTGGTGCAGGTACGCGACCTGGCGGCCATCAAGGCAGTACAGCAGGTGCTGAGCAGCCGGCCGGCCCATGAGCTGCGCAGCCTGCTGCGCTGGCATGTACTGACCGGCCGGGCCTCGTCCCTTGGCCAGCCCTGGCGCGGCCTGGCCCAGGAGTTTGATCGCAAGCGCCAGGGCCTGCAGACCCTGCCCGAGCGCGAACGCCAGATCACCCAGGCCATCAACAGCCAGCTCTTCCACCCGCTGTCCCGGCTGTATGTCGAAGCCTATTTCCCCGCCAGCACGCGCAGTGAGATCACGCAAATGGTGGCCCACATCAAGGACGAGTTCGAGCAGCGCCTGCGCACGAATCCCTGGCTCGACGCGCCGACCCGCAGCGCCGCGCTGGACAAGCTGGCCAAGGTCGACATCCAGGTGGGCTATCCCCAGCAATGGATAGACTTCAGCGGCCTGCAGATCCTGCCGGACGACCACTTCGGCAACACCCAGCGGGCCGATGAGTTCTCGCTGCGGCGCCAACTGGCCCGGCTGGGCCAGCCGGTCATCAACGAGCGTTTTGCCGACCCACCGTACACCACCCCCACCTCGGTGAACGCCGCCTACAACCCACAGACCAACAGCATCGACATCACAGCGGCCATCGTGCAGCCGCCCTTCTACGTGCCCGGGGCCGATGCCGCCGTCAACTACTGCACCATCGGCGCGGTCATCGGCCATGAGCTGACCCATGGTTTCGACAGCAACGGCCGCCGCTACGGCCCGGCCGGCAATCTGCGCGACTGGTGGACGCCACAGGCCTCGGCCGAGTTCGAGAAACGCACCGCACTGCTGGTCCAGCAGTTCGGCGAGTTCATCCTGCTGCCGGGGCTCAAGCACAACGGCGTGCTGACCCTGACGGAGAACACCGCCGACCTGGGCGGCATCACGCTGGCGCATGCGGCCCTGCACCGCCATCTGCGCGGCAAGGCCCAGCCCCGCGTCGACGGGCTGAGCACCGATCAACGCTGCTTCGTGGCCTGGGCCCAGATGTGGGCCTACAAGGCGCGGCCTGAACGCATCCGGCAGCTGGCCGCGATCGACTACCACGCCAACAGCTCACTGCGCGGCTTCGCGCCGCTGCTGCATCTGGACGCCTTCCACAAGGCCTTCGGCACCCGGCCGGGCAATCCGATGTGGCGAGCCCCCAAGGAGCGCGCACGCATCTGGTGAGTGCGGCAGCGGCGGCGGGCCACCCTGGCAAAATGCCGGCTTGTCCGCCGCCGCCGCTCCCATGTCTTCCCTCGCTCCCCGCGTGCTCGCCGTCATCCCACCGATGACACAGCTGAACACGCCCTACCCTTCGACCGCCTATCTGACCGGCTTTCTGCGCTCGCGCCAGATTCCGGCGGTGCAGGAGGATCTGGCGCTGGCCCTGATGCTGGCGCTGTTCTCGCGCGAGGGGCTGGCCGGCCTGCATCAGGCCGTGCAGGCAACGCCCGAGGCGCAGCGCTCGGCCCAGGTGCGCAGCTTCGCGGCCCAGTACGAGCGCTATGCCGCGACGATCACGCCGGTGATACGCTTTCTGCAGGGCGGCGACGCGACGCTGGCCCACCGCATCAACACCCGCGCCTTCCTGCCCGAGGGCAGCCGCTTCGAGACGCTGGACGCCTACCTCGATGAGGACGGCGGCGACCCGCTGGCCTGGGCCTTCGGCGCGCTGGGCCTGCAGGACCGGGCCCGCCATCTGGCCACGCTGTATCTGAACGATCTGGCCGATGTGCTGCGCGACGCGGTGGACGAGCGCTTCGAGTTCGTCCGCTACGCCGAGAAGCTGGCCACCGCCCAGCCCACCTTCGAGCCGCTGGCCCAGGCCCTGGCGGCGCAGCCGAACCTGGTGGACCGGCTGCTGCAAGACCTGACCCTGGCGGCCATCGAGCGCCATCGGCCCCAGGTCGTGCTGCTGTCGGTGCCCTTCCCCGGCGCCGTCTATGCGGCACTGCGCATCGCCCAGACCATCAAGGCCCACAGCCCGGCGGTCAAGATCGTGCTGGGCGGCGGCTTCGTCAACACCGAGCTGCGCGAGCTCAGCGAGCCGCGCCTGTTCGACTTCGTCGACTTCATCACGCTGGACGCTGGCGAGCGCCCGCTGCTGGCCCTGCTGGAGCACATAGCGGGCAAGCGCTCGCAGCAGCGCCTGGTGCGGACCTTTGTGCGCGAGTCCGGCGCGGTGAGCTATGTGAACTTCGTCGAGCCCGACATTCCTTTTGAAGAGGTGGGCACGCCCACCTGGGACGGCCTGCCGCTGGACAAATACCTGTCGCTGCTGGACATGCTGAACCCGATGAACCGGCTGTGGAGCGACGGGCGCTGGAACAAGCTGACCGTGGCCCATGGCTGCTACTGGAAGAAATGCAGCTTCTGCGATGTCTCGCTGGACTACATCTCGCGCTATGACGCGGCCTCGGCCGAAACGCTGGTCGACCGCATCGAGGCCATCGTCGCCGAGACCGGCCAGACCGGCTTCCATCTGGTCGACGAGGCGGCGCCGCCGAAGTCGCTGAAGGCGCTGGCGCTGGAGCTGGAAAAGCGCGGCACCGCGATCAGCTGGTGGGGCAATATCCGCTTCGAGAAGACCTTCACGCCCGAGCTCTGCCAGCAGCTGGCCGACAGCGGCTGCATCGCGATCTCGGGCGGGCTGGAGGTGGCCTCGGACCGGCTCTTGCAGCTGATGAAGAAGGGCGTCTCGGTCGAGCAGGTGGCGCGGGTCACCAAGGGCTTTGCCGACGCCGGCGTGCTGGTGCATGCCTATCTGATGTATGGCTTCCCGACCCAGACCGTGCAGGACACGGTGGACGCGCTGGAGTATGTGCGCCAGCTGTTCGAGAACGGCTGCATCCACAGCGGCTTCTTCCACCGTTTTGCCTGCACCGTGCATTCGCCGGTGGGCATGAACCCCGCGGACTACGGCGTGCAGCTGCTGCCCCTGCCCGACAGTCCCTTCGCGAAGAACGATGTCGGCTTCATCGACCCCACGGGCGTCGATCACGACCGCCTCGGCCGCGCGCTGAAGAAGGCCATCTACAACTTCATGCACGGCATCGGCGTCGAGGAGGATGTGCGCAGCTGGTTCGATATGAAGGTGCCCAAGACCACGGTGCCCCGGCACAAGATCGCGAAGGCGCTGGCGGTGCCTGCATGACCAGTTTGCAGCCCCTGCTCGACACCATCGCCACCCTCACGCCCAACCCCACCGAGGCCCATCGCATCTTTCACGGCCGCGGCGGCCTGCACCCCGGCTGCGAGCATCTGGCGCTGGATGCTTTTCCGCCGGTCTGGCTGCTGGCCAGTTTTTCGCAGCCGCTGAGCGAGGTCGAGTTGGCCGAGATCCACTGCGCGCTGAGCGCGCGCTGCGGGCCCACGCTGAGCTGGGCCTACCAGTTCCGCCACGAGGGCCGCAGCGAGACCCGCCTGATGGCCGGCAGCCTGCCGGAGCCTCAGCACATCGTCAGCGAGCAGGGCGCGCGCTATCTGGTCCATCTGCTGCGCGGCCAAAATCACGGCCTCTTCCTCGACATGGCCGAGGGCCGGCGCTGGGTGCGCGAGTTTGTGGCCGGCTGGCCCGACAAGCGCCGGCTCAAGGTCTTGAACCTGTTCGCCTACACCTGCGCCTTCTCGGTCGTGGCCCTGCAGGCCGGCGCGACCCAGGTGGTCAATGTGGACATGAGCGACGGCGCGCTGGGCATAGGCAAGAAGAACCACCAGCTCAACGGTCTGACCGCCGCGCCTGGCATGGGCACGGCCAGCTTCCTGCCACACGACATCTTCAGCAGCTGGGGCAAGATCGGCCGCGCCGGCCCCTACGAGCTGATCATCGTCGACCCGCCCAGCTTCCAGAAGGGCAGCTTCGTCGCCACCAAGGACTACGCCCGATTGATGCGCCGCCTGCCCGAGCTGCTGGCGCCCGGCGGCCACGCGCTGCTGTGCCTGAACACGCCCAAGCTGGACCTGGGCTTTCTGCAGGCCCAGATGCAGGAACTGGCCCCCACGCTGCGCTTTGTCGAGCGGGTGGCGAACCCGGCGGCCTTTGCCGATGTGGACGAGCAGCGCTCGCTGAAGGTGCTGGTGTATCAGGCCCCGGCACTGGGCTGAGGCACCGCGCCAAGACGATAAACAGGCACCGGCTGCGACAGCGCCGGCCTCGCCGGTTTCGGGGACGCGCGGCCATGGTCAAGCGCAGCGCCGGGGGCTAGGCTGGCGCAGGCCCATTTCAGCGGCCGGGAGTTCGTCATGCAGTACGCCTCTTCTTGTTTCTCAGTCTCCGCCGCTCGGTGCCTGGCCCCGGCCTTGCTGTGCGGCCTGCCGACCGGCGCGGCCTGGGCCGTCGACGCGGTGCCGGCGGCCGACACGCATATCAGCGCCAGCCTGCCGGCCAGCAATTTCGGCGCGCTGCCCACGCTCAATGTCGGCGGCGGCTCGCAGGCCCTGCTGCGCTTCGATCTGGGCACGCTGCCGGCCGGGCTGACGGCGGCCAAGCTGCAGAAGGCCAGCCTGGTGCTGTATGTCAACCGGGTCGGCACGCCCGGCGCGATCGAGGCCCAGACGGTCTACAGCCCCTGGACCGAGCTGGGCGCCACCGCCGCTAGCCCGCCGACCACCTCGGGCGCCGGCAGCGTGCCGGCCGTGCCGGTCAGTGCCGCCGGCCAGTATCTGGCCATCGATGTGACGGCCCAGGTGCGGCAATGGATCACCAGCCCCGGCAGCAACCATGGCTTCGCGCTGGTGCCGGCCGTCTCGGCGCCGGCCACCGTGGTGTTCTTCGACAGCAAGGAGAACACCGCCACCGGCCATGTGGCCCGGTTGGACCTGAGCCTGATGGACCAGGGGGCCAAGGGCGACAAGGGCGACACCGGCCCGGCCGGCCCGCCCGGCCCCAAGGGCGATACCGGCGCGACCGGTGCCCAGGGGCCGCAGGGTCTGACCGGTGCGACGGGGCCCAAGGGCGACACCGGCGCCCAGGGGCCGCAGGGGCCCAGCGGCGTCAACCAGGTGCGCTCCTGGAACGGCCAGGTCAGCACCACGTCGATCGCGACCGCGACCTATGCCTTCCTCGGCCCCACCGCCAGCGTGACGACCACCACCACCCAGCGCTTCAGCAACGCCGCCACGCTGAGCTTTATCGCCTCGCTCAACACCAGTCTGCGCGTCGACGTCTGCTACGCCCTCAGCAGCGGCGGCACGGTCTTCTCGCCCAATAACGGCTACAAGATCATGCCCACCACCGCCAATGTGCGGCAGCTGATCAACCTCAGCAACAGCTTCACACTGGGCGCCGGCAGCTATCTGATCGGCCCCTGCGCCCGCGGCACCTCGGCCGCGCTGACGCTGAGCGGCAACTCCGACGACTGGAGCACCGGCTGGAGCTTGGTGACCAACTAGCGGGCTAAGCCCGCTCAGCCGGGATAGGCCCAGGCCTCCAGCATCAGCCGCGCGCCGGCCACATTGGTAGCGCAGGGGATGTTGTGCACATCGCAGGCCCGCACCAGTGCGTTGATATCGGGCTCATGCGGCTGCGGCGTCATCGGGTCGCGCAGAAAGATCACCCCGTCCACCTCGCCCACCGCCAGCCGCGCCCCGATCTGCAGATCGCCGCCCAGCGGCCCGCTGAGCAGCCGTTCGACATGGACCAGCCCCAGCTCGTCGCGCAGCCGCCCGCCGGTGGTGCCGGTGGCCATCAGCTGACAGGTATTCAGGAAGGGCAGGAACTCGGCGGCCAGGGCCACCATCTCGTTCTTCTTGCGGTCGTGGGCGATCAGGGCGAGTCTCATGGGCGCATCTTAGGGGCCGGGCAGTTACAGCGCGGCGTCAATCGCGGTCGGGCGCGCCCAGCGGGAAGTAGTGGCGATAAGGCCTGGCCTCATCGACGGCACGCGCGAACGAGGGCCGCGCCAGCAGGCGGCGGCGGTAGGCCAGCAGATGGGTGTGGGCCTTGTCGATGGCATGGGTCCAGTCGGCATAGAACAGAAAGGGCGCGGCGGCGCAGTCGGCCAGACTGAACTGCGCGCCGGCCGCCCACTCGCGCCCTGCAGCCATGCGCGCATCGAGCCAGGCATAGACGGTGTCCAGCATCGCCCGCGCCTCGCTGACACCGTAGGCGTCGCGCTGCTCGGGCGGCCGCAGCGCGTTGAACACGATCTTCTGCTGCGGCGTCGAGACATAGTTGTCGAAGAAGCGGTCCAGCATCCGAACCTCCAGCGCCGCCTGCGCATCCTCGGGCAGCAGGCGCACCGGGCCCGGGCGGTGCAGGCCCAGGTATTCGATGATGCAGCTCGCCTCCATGACGGTGGCGCCGCGCTCCTCATCGACCAGCAGCGGAAAGCGCTTGATCGGCCACAACTCGGCCAGCGCCTTCGTCGCCGGACAGTCCGGCCCCTCCAGCAGCTTCGGCTCAAACGGAATCGCGTTCTCGTAGAACGCGATCAGCACCTTCTGGCAGTAGGACGAGAAGGGGTGGTAGTAGAGCTGCAGGGGCATGGGGGTGTCTCCGTTGGTGCGATGGTGCCAGCAATGCACGACGGATGGGGTGGGCGGGGTTCGACATGACCCTCGGGAAGCGCGGGTGCAGGGGGACAGCTGCGCAGCGGGCCTGCGTTACCGCCTGCGAGTGGAGTGGCCCCGGCGCCCTGGCGTTGAGCCCGGGACCACGAGGTCGCGATCCAGCAGGCAGTCGATGAAAGCGCCCAGCGCGGGCTGCATATGCCGCCGGTTCGAGTAGTAGAGGAAGAGGCCTGGCCGCGTGACCGACCAATCGGCGAGCACCTGCACCAAGCGGCCCTGGGCAAGATGCGCATCCACGCGTTCGCGGTCAAAGGCATAGGCAATGCCCAAGCCTTGCACTGCCGCTTCGACACCGACATCCGCGTTGTTGGTGACCAAGGGGCCTTCCGCTGCGATCTCCAGCCGCTTGCCCTTTTTCTCGAACTCCCAGCGATAGGCTCTGCCGTCAATCTGAAGCCGCCAGTTGATGCAGGCGTGCTTGTGCAGGTCGACAGGTGAGCGCGGCGTGCCGCGATGCGCCAGATAGTCCGGCGAAGCCACCGCAATCAAGCTCACATCCGGCGTCAGGCGAACGGCGATCATGTCTTTCTCCAGCCGCCCGCCCACGCGGATGCCGGCGTCGAAGCGGCCCGCAACGATATCGCTCAGCCCGTCGTCAACCACGATGTCCAAGGCCACGTCGGGATGCGCACAATGGAACCGGCCAAGCCGAGGCGCGATCACCTGACGTGCAGCCATTCCCAGCGTGTTGATTCGCAGCGTCCCACTTGCCCGACCGGCAGCCGCGCTGACCTCGGCCACCGCGTCGGCCATCTCCCGAAACAGCGGTGCGATGCGGCCGTACAACTGATCGCCGGCGGCTGTTGGCGCCACGCTGCGCGTGGTGCGGTTCAGCAGTCTTGCATCAAGCCGGGCCTCAAGCTGACGGATGGTCTGGCTCAGCGCCGAGGGCGAAAGCCCCAAATGCTCCGCCGCGCGCGCAAAGCTTGCCCGCTCAACCACCGCGGCAAAGGCCTTCAGCTCGGCGAATTCGGACCCGCGCATTCTGTATCTATTTATACATAACTCATTTTGATTCTAGTCTATTCACTAAATTCTCAAACGGCCGCATCCTGACGACTTCATCGCCAAGGAGTCCGTCACCATGACTGCCCTGATCCTCCCTGAACCGATTGCCGCCTACTTCGCGGCCGACCAACAGCAGCCCGACGCCGTCGCCCGATGCTTCACGGCACAAGCCGTCGTCAAAGACGAGGGCCGCTCCCACGCAGGCCTCGACGCCATCAGGGCGTGGAAGGCTGGGGCATCGACCAAGTACACCTACACGAGTGAACCGTTCGCGCGGGAGCAGAAGGACGGACGCCATATCGTCACCAGCCGGGTGGCCGGCAACTTCCCCGGCAGCCCTGTCGATCTCCGGTACGACTTCCGCCTCGAAGGCGGCCTGATCGCATCGCTGGAGATCAGGGCATGAGCTTCGATCTTCAACTGGCGGGCCGGCGGGCTCTGGTCACCGGCGGCAGCGAGGGGTGGGCGCAGCAGTCGTGCAGGGCCTGCGCGATGCGGGCCCCGGCACCGAGCTCACGGGCTCACTACCGCCAGCCTTGACGGGCGGTCGACCTCAAAGACTTGCTCCACCTTCTGGGGCGGCACCTTGGAAGGCCGCCCCGGGGCCCAACTGCTCGCGTGCCGCCGCTTGCATCGCGCCGCGCAAGCCCTAGACTGCAAGAAATCACCCACAGAGTCGGCAGTCGACCGAGGCGCGGTGCCAACACCATGCCTCATAGCTCGCCCGCCACCTCAGTTGCGAGGTACGAACTGCTGGCTCGAGAACTCGAGCAGCAGATTGCTGCCGGCGTTCTGCGCCCCGGGGATCGCCTGCCTTCCGTGCGCCAGATGCGGGCGAGCCGGGGCCACAGCCCCAGCACGGTGTTCCAAGCCTACTACCTGCTAGAGTCGCGCGGCCTGATTCGCGCGGTGCCCCGCTCAGGGTACTTCGTCGCAGCACGCGCCGACGGCGTGCTGCTCGCGGAACCGCAGACCACCCAGCCGCAGCCCGGATCCCAGACCGTCGCGGTCACTGACCTGGTCTGTGAGATCCTCGGCTCGGCACGCGCCCGCGACATCGTGCCCTTCGGATCAGCTTTTCCCGACCCCCATCTGTTCCCGCTCGACAGACTGCGCCGCGCCCTGGTTTCCAGCACGCGGCGCCTCGAGCCATGGAACATGGTCGAAGACCTGCCGCCGGGCAACCTGCGCCTCAGGCGCGAGATCGCCAAGCGCTACCTGCTTCACGGCCTGGCTGTCGCCACCGACGAGATCGTGCTGACCCACGGCGCAATGGAGGCGCTGAACCTGTGCCTGAACGCGGTGACGCGACCTGGCGATGCGGTGGTGGTCGAGTCGCCGACCTTCTATCTGGCGCTGCAGGCGCTGCAGCGCCTGGGTCTGCGCGCCATCGAAGTGCCGACGCATTGCCGCGAGGGCATCGATCTGGGCCGCCTGGCGCAGGTGATCGAGCTTTACCGCCCGAAAGCCTGCTGGCTGATGACGAACTTCCAGAACCCGCTCGGCAGCCTGATGCCCGAGACCAAGAAGCGCGACCTCGTCGACCTGCTCGCCCGCCACGACCTGCCGCTGATCGAGGACGACGTCTATGCCGAGCTCTACGAAGGCAACGCGGCACCGCTGCCGGCCAAGGCCTACGACCGGCGTGGCCTGGTGCTGCACTGCTCATCATTTTCGAAGTGTCTGGCTCCCGGCTACCGGGTCGGCTGGGCAGCGCCCGGCCGGTGGGCACACGAGGTGCAAAGGCTGAAGCTGATGACCAGCCTGTCCGGCTCCATTCCCGTGCAGGCGGCGCTCGCCGAATACCTGCAGGAAGGCGGCTACGACCACCACCTTCGAGGCCTGCGACGCTCTCTGCAAGCGCAGCGCAACAGCCTGTTCGAAGCCGTCACCCGGCACTTTCCGGACGGGACGCGGGTGGTGCGGCCGGCTGGCGGCTACTTCGTCTGGGTCGAGTTGCCGGTCGCGGTCGACGCGATGACGCTGCACCGCACGGCACTGGCGCAAGGCATCAGCCTGGCCCCGGGGCCGATGTTCTCGGCGCGTGCCGAGTTCCAGCACCATGTCCGGCTGACCTGCGGCCAGCCCTGGGACGCCACGCACGAGCGCGCCATGCGCACGCTGGCGCGCCTGGCCGATGACGCAGCACGGGCAGGTATAGCGGAGCACGCGGCGATCTGATCCGGTTCTCCAGGTCGGCAACTGCTTATGCTGCCGGCGCAGGCTGCCCCGCAGACTGCGGGCATGCCGACACCTCATCCATCTAGCCCCTGCTGCGTCGTGAGTCCCGCGTTGACGCCGTCAGCAGCCAGCGCCGCGCCAGCAGACTTCGAAAGCGCCCTGCACCAGGTCATGGATCGGCTGGGGCCCTCCATCTTCGCCGGGCTGCTCGACACCAACGGCGTGCTGCGCTATGCCAACCAGGCGGCGCTGCAAGCCATCGGCAGCACGCCGGAACAGGTGCTCGGCAGGCGCTTCGAAACCACCCCCTGGTGGCAGGCCTGCGCGCTGTCTCAGCAGCGGCTGCAGCAGGCGCTGGTCAGCGCCCTGCGCGGCGAGGCCTCGCGCTTCGACGTGCGCGTGGCCACCAGCAGCGGAGCGACGCTGGCAATGGACTTTTCGCTGCTGCCGCTTTACGGGGCCGACGGCAGCGTGGCCTGGCTGATCCCGTCGGCGCGCGATGTGACCGAACGCGACCAGGCACAGCACCAGCTGCTGCTGACCCGCCATGCGGTCGAACAGGCCAGCGATGCGCTCTTGCAGGTCGGGCCCGAGGGCGCCATTCGCGATGCCAACGCAGCGGCCTGCCGGCTTCTGGGCCTGGAGCGTGAGCAGTTGCTGCGACTGCGGGTGCCCGATATCGATACGCAGACGGACGACAGGCAGTGGCCGCAGCGCTGGCGCGAGTTGTGCGAGCGCGGCGCCCTGCGTTTCGAGACCAGCGTCCGCCACCAGGCGGGCCATGAGATTCCGGCCGATGTCTCCGTCAGTCTGGTCGCGAGCGGGGCCGAGACCTTTGCCCATGTCTGCATCGACGATCTGCGCGAACGCCGCGCCGCCGAAAACCGCATCCGGCAGTTGCTGCACTTCGATGAGTTGACGGGGCTGCCGAACCGCCAGCTGCTGTTCGAGCGCCTGGGGGCGACCTTGCAGACCAGCACCGAGACCGTGGTGCTGGTGCTGGAACTGGACCGTTTCAAGCGCATCAACGACGGCCTCGGCACGCACATCGGCGACGCGGTGTTGCGCGAGGTGGCCCGGCGCATCAGCGCCACCGTGCGCGGCATCGACCTGGTGGCGCGCCGCGGCGGCGACGAATTCGTCATCGTGATGCCGGACCCTAGGACGGCGGCGCTGCACACGGCCCAGACGCTGCTCGCTGCCATCGCGCTACCGATGTTTGTCGAGGGGCACGAGATCCACCTCACCTGCAGCATCGGCATCGCCACGGCACCCGATGACGGTGAGCGCGCCGACACCCTGCTGCGCCGCGCCAACGCCGCCCTGCATCAGGCCAGGCTGCTGGGCCGCAACCAGGCCAGCGTCTACGCCGGCGCGAACCAGGACGATGATCCGGAACGACTGGCGCTGGAGACCGCACTGCGCCATGCGCTGCGCGACGAGCAGCTCGAACTGCACTACCAGCCGCAGGTCGACCTCGGGCATGGCCGCATCGTCGGTGTCGAGGCCTTGCTGCGCTGGCAACACCCGACGCTGGGCCACATCGCGCCGGATCGCTTCATCCCGATCGCCGAGGAGACCGGCCTGATCGTCGCCATCGGCGACTGGGTGCTGCGCCGCGCCATCGAGCAGGCCGCAGCCTGGCAGCGCGCCGGGCTGCCGCCGCTGCGCATGGCGGTCAATCTGTCGGCACGCCAATTGCTCCAGCCGGAGCTGGCGCGGCGCATCGAAGGCCTGCTCGCGGCGTCCGGCCTGGACCCGCGGCTGTTCGGCGTCGAGGTCACCGAGAGCATGCTGATCGCCAACTTCGATCAGGCGGTGCAGCACCTGCGGGCGCTGCGAGCGCTCGGCGTCGAGGTCTCGCTGGACGACTTCGGCACCGGCTACTCCAGCCTGAGCTATCTGCGCCGGCTGCCCATTGACGTGGTCAAGATCGACCGCTCCCTGGTGCCCGATGTCAGCGCGCCGGCGGAAGACGTGTCGATCACACGCGCCATCATCACGATGGCGCACCAGTTGCAGATGAAGGTGATTGCCGAGGGCGTCGAAAGCGAAGGCCAGGCGGCCCTGCTGGCCGCCAGCCGCTGCGACCAGATGCAGGGCTACTGGTTCAGCGCCGCCCTGCCGGCGGCTGCGCTCGAGGCGATGCTGCGCGACGGCCGGCATATCGATGCCACGCTGCTGGGCCGGCGGTCCCGCCAGCGCACCTTGCTGCTGATCGATGACGAAGACAATATCGTCGCTGCGCTGCGCCGGCTGCTGCGCAGCGAAGGCTGGCTGGTGCTCAGCGCCACCAGCGCCGAGCAGGCGCTGCAGCTGATGGCGCGGCACGAGGTCGACGTGATCCTGTCCGACCAGCGCATGCCGGGCATGACCGGCGTCGAGCTGCTGCGCCGGGCCAGGCAGCTGTATCCCGAGACGATACGGTTGGTGCTGTCCGGCTACACCGAGCTGCAGTCGATCACCGATGCGATCAACGAGGGGGCGATCTACAAATTCCTCGCCAAACCCTGGGACGACGAGCAGCTGCGGGCTCATCTGCGCGAGGCCTTCGCGCTCAAGGAGATGACCGACCAGAACCGACGCCTCGACCACGAGGTGAAGACCGCCAACCGGGAACTGGCCGAACTGAACCGGCGGCTGCAGACGCTGCTGAGTGCACAGCATGAACAGAATGTGCGCGAGGTCGGCAGCCGCGAGGCGGCGCAGGAACTGCTGGATGCCGTGCCGGTGCCCGTTCTCGGCATCGACGAGGAGGGCCTGCTGGTGTTCGCCAACGGACCGGCCCTGGCGCTGTGTGGACGGGATGGTGACTTGCTGGGCGCGTCCGCGACCGAGCAGCTCCCGCAGGTCTTGCAGCAGGCGGTGGAGGGCATTCCCATGCTGGTCTGGCTGGCGGGGCGCCGCTGGTGGGCGCTGAGCCGGATCTTGAACGGCAACGCGCGCGGGCGGCTGCTGGTGCTGTTGCCGCAAGCCGGGGCCTCGACATGAGCACGCCGACCGTTCCCGACAAGGCGGCGGTGGCGTCGGCGGCGCTGGCGCAGCTGTTCCGCCACAGCCTGCGCGACGGGCGCGTCCATCCGCTGCTGCACCTGGTGCGGCGCTACCGGCAGGAGTCAGCGCGATGAGCACGGCCTTGCACCCGATCTCCCACGACGAGCTGCTCGCCGCGCTGCGCGACCTGCCCCCGCTGCCCTCGGTGGTGCTCGAGCTGGTCGAGTCGCTGGGCCGCGAGGAACTCAGCGCGACGCAGTTCGCGCGCAAGATCTCGCAGGACCAGGCCCTGGTCGCCAAGACCCTGCGCCTGGCCAACTCGTCCTTCTATGGGCGCGGCCGGCAGGTGGGCTCGGTGGCCGAGGCGATCGGCGTGCTGGGCCTGCGCACCGTGCGCGGGGTCGTCACGGCCGCCGGGCTGGCCGGCAGCTTTCGCCGCTGCCCCGGCTTCGAGCATGACGTTTTCTGGCGCCACTCGATAGGCAGTGCCCTGTGTGCCCAGGCCTTGGCCGCAGAACTGCGGCGCGACGATGCCGACCAGGCGTTTACCGCAGCGCTGCTGCACGACATCGGCCGGCTGGTACTGGCCAGCACGTTCGCACCGGCCTATGTCGAGGTCGAGCAGTGGCGGCTCGGCCAGGATTGCCCCGCCGGCGAGGCCGAGCGCGCGGTGCTCGGCCTCGATCACGCCGAAGTCGGTGGGCTGGTCGCCCGCCATTGGAACTTCGCACCGGCCATCGTCGCCGCCATCCGCGAGCACCACGCCCCGCCGGCCACGGCCGAACTCACGCTGACCGGCATCGCTCATGTGGCCGATGCCATCGCCCATGCCCTGGGATTCGCCGGCGATGCCGACGAGGCCGTGCCTGCGCTGGTGCTGCCGGTCTGGACCGCCTGCGGCCTGGACGACGCGGCCTGCATGCGGGTGTTTGCGCACACCGAGGCCCAGTTCGAGGCCGTCTGCGAAGCGCTTCTTCACTGAAGGAAAGAAAGTCATGACCGATTCCGAACTCATCGCGCTGCAGCGGGCGAACCAGCAACTGCGCGCCCTGAACGAAAGCCTGCGCAGCGCGCAGGACCAACTGCTGCAGTCCGAACGACTGGCCTCGATCGGGCAGCTCGCGGCCGGCGTGGCCCACGAGATCAACAAGCCGATCGGCTATGTGTTCTCGAACTCCGGCACGCTGCAAGCCTATCTCGAACGCCTGTTCGAGATGCTCGAAGCCTACGAGCAGGCCGAAACGGCGCTGGCCGACAGCGCCGTCGCGACGCGGCTCGCGGCCTTGCGCGAGCGGGTCGAGCTGGACTACCTGAAGCAGGACATTCCGATGCTGATGGGCGAGTCGAAGGAAGGCCTGTCGCGGGTGCGGCAGATCGTGCAGGACCTGAAGGACTTCTCGCGTGTCGACACCAACCAGGACTGGGTCTGGGCCTCGCTGCACCAGGGCATCGATTCGACGCTGAACATCGTCGCCAACGAGATCAAGTACCGCGCCGAGGTCCGCCGCGCGTACGGCGACTTGCCCGACATCGAATGCCTGCCTTCGGAGCTGAACCAGGTATTCCTGAACCTGCTTGTCAATGCAGCCCATGCCATCGGCCCGGAGCGCGGCCTGATCGTCGTGCGCAGCGGCGTCGCCGGGGACAAGGTCTGGGTCGAGGTCGAGGACGATGGCTGCGGCATCGCGCCGGACCATCTGGCCCGTGTCTTCGACCCCTTCTTCACCACCAAACCGGTCGGCCGTGGCACCGGCCTGGGCCTGTCGCTGGCCTATGGCATCGTGCAGAAGCACCAGGGCCGCATCGATGTGCGCAGCGAACCCGGCAACGGCTCCTGCTTCCGCGTCACCCTGCCCGTGCGGCGCGCGGGCGCCGAGGGAGCCGCGACATGACGGTAGCCAATCCGCCGTGGACGCTGCTGGCCGTCGACGACGAGCCCAACATTCTGGCCGCGCTGCGGCGGCTGTTCCGCGCCACCGGCTGGCGCATCCTGACGGCCGGGCACGCCGACGAGGCGTTGGCGGTACTCGCCGCCGAGCCGGTCAACGCGGTGCTGTCTGATATGCGCATGCCGGGCATGGACGGCGTGCAGTTGCTTGAAAGGGTCAGCCTGTCCTGGCCCCATGCCGCGCGACTGCTGCTGACGGGCCAGGCCGATCTGGGCTCGACGATCGCCGCCATCAACCGCGGCCGGGTTCACCGCTACATCGCCAAGCCCTGGAGCGATGACGAGCTGGTGCTGACGCTGCGTCAGGTCGAGGAGAGGCAGCGGCTCGAAGACGACAAGCAGGCGCTGGAACAGCTGACGCAGTTGCAGAACGAGGAGCTGAAGGCGCTGAACACAGGGCTGGAGGCCCGCGTGGCCCAACGCACCGAGGAGCTGGCTGCCGCCAACGACAGGCTGAAGCGCAACTACCTGACATCGATCAAGGCCTTCACCGCGCTGATCGAGCTGCGCGGCAAGGCCCAGGTCGGACACGCGCGCCAGGTCGCCGACCTGACGCGGCGGATCGCACAGGCGATGAGGCTGGATGCGAACACCGCGCACGATCTGCCGATCGCCGCGCTGCTGCATGACATCGGCCAGATCGGCCTCAGCGACGCGCTGCTGGCGCGCCCGCTGAACCGGCTCGACCGCGACGAACTGCGGCGCTACCGGCTGCACCCGGTGCTCGGCGAGCAGGCCCTGCTGGCCTGTGACGATATGCAGGGCGTGGCACCGCTGATCCGCGCCCATCACGAGCGCTGGGACGGGCAAGGCTTTCCCGACGGCCTGCGCGGCACGGCGATTCCGCTCGGTGCGCGCATCCTGGCGGTGGCCGACGCCTACGAGGACTTGCGCAGCGGTCACATCGACGGTCAGGCCCTGAGCCCATCCGATGCCCGCCGCGCGGTGCTGGCCGGGCGCGGCAGCCAGTTCGACCCGGCCGTCGTCGATGCCTTCGCCGGTCTGTTCTCGGTCGCCCCCGCCGAACCCGCCGTGCCGACCCTGCAGTTGCGCACGGCCGATCTGCGCGCCGGCCAGATCCTGGTGCGGGACTTCGTCTCCCCCGAGGGCGTGTTGCTGCTGTCGGCCGGCCAGCGGCTGAACGAGGACCTGATCAATCGCATTCTTGCCTTCGAGCGCAAGCATCAGCTGGCGCTGAGGCTCGCGGTGCAAGTGCCGCAGGAGGCTGGCAAATGAAGCGACTCCTGATCGTCGATGACGAGAAGCCGGTGCTGCACGCGCTGCGCCGTCTGCTGCAGCGGCACTTCACGCCGCAGCAGCTCAGCGTGGAGCTTTGTGTCGATCCGCAGCAGGCCCTGCCGCGCCTGCTCGAAGTGCGCTTCGATGTGCTGATCAGCGACTACCGCATGCCGCAGATGGACGGCGTCACGCTGCTCGCCCGCGCCCGGGAGCTCGATCCGCGCACCGTGCGCATCATGCTCAGCGCCGCCGCCGAGTTCCGCACCGTGCTGGCTGCGGTGAATCGGGCCGGGGTCTTCCGCTACATCCCCAAGCCGTGGAGCGAACCGGAGCTGCTGGCCGAGCTGCGTGCGGCGCTGGTGTTCAACCCATGCGCCCTACCCAGCGCCAATGAACTGGAGCGGCGCCGGCTGGAGGCGCTGGAGCCGGGCATCACGCAGGTCGAGTGGGGGCCCAACGGCGAGGTGCTGATGCCGGGCGAGCTGCCGACACGGCCGAGCGAGTTGTGACTGCGCTGCAGCGCCACCGTCAATGCCAATCCCGCGCAAGTGCCAAAGGGCGAGCAGCTCTGCGGCGCGTTCCAAGCTGAAACGGGCTGTCATGGTGACCGGCGCCCAATGGCCTGTCTTAGTGATCTCCGCCCTTCGGTGCTGCAGCCATCAATGATTCGCATCGGCCTGGTGCCGGATTCGCTGTAGCGAACGGCAGTGGTGCAGCGATAGCCGACATCGGGCGAGCGCCAAGCAGAGCCCTTCGCGCAGCCGAAAGCGGGCGTGCCAAGCCTTCAATTTCGCACACAATGCGCCACTCAATCGCCGCGCATCCAGTCTCAATGCCACGTCTTCCCGGCCTCGATCTTCTTCGCAGCATCGCCATCGTCTGGGTAATGCTGTTCCATTCCTTCGTGGCCGGCGGGCTTGGCCCGGACTTTCAGTGGTTGTCGCGCTTTGGTTGGATGGGGGTGGACATCTTCTTCGTGCTCAGCGGCTTTCTGATCGGCACACAGGTGCTGCGACCCTTGCAACGCGGTGAGGGGTTGGCGTTCCAAGCCTTCTATGCGCGCCGTGCCTGGCGAATCTTGCCTGCCTTCGCGGTAGTGCTGGCGCTCTATCAATGCTTTCCGGTATTGCGCGAGGACCCCGGCCTGGAGCCTTGGTGGGTGTTTGCCACGTTCACGCTGAACCTGCTAATCGACTATGGCCATAACACGGCCTTCTCGCACGCCTGGTCGTTGTGCGTGGAGGAGCATTTCTATCTGCTGTTCCCATTCATCGCCTGGTGGTTGACGCGCCGCCCCTCTGCGCCGCGGGTGCTGGCGGTCTGCGCAGGCATTGTGTTGCTCGGGCTGGCGCTGCGAACCGGCGTCTGGTTGCACAACGATGCGCTGAACCCACCGCGCCCCTGGTTCATTGAGGACATCTACTATCCCAGCTGGATGCGCCTGGACGGCCTGCTGATGGGCGTGATGCTGGCCGTGCTGCGTGTCTACCGCCCCGATAAATTCCAGCGTTTGCAGGCACGATCCAATCAACTGCTGTTGGGCGCAATAGCGCTTTGGGGCTTGGCCTTGCTGCTGTTCAGCAATCGCACGGGCCTGCTGGCAAATGCCATCGGTTGGCCCGTGCTGTCGCTGGGGTTCGGCCTGCTGGTGCTGGCCGCCACCGACCCCAAGGGTTTGTTGGGCCGTTGGACGCTGCCGGGCACGGCCTGGCTTGCGGCAATTTCGTATAGCCTTTACCTGAGTCACAAGATCGCCATGCATCTGGTGCACGAGATGGTGGCACCCGTGCTTTCCCAGCGAGTGCAGGGTCTGGCGCTGTTTTCGGTCTATGCGCTGGCCGTGTTGGCCCTCGGTGCCGCCCTGCACTATTTGGTGGAGTTGCCCTTTCTGCGTTGGCGCGACCGTCGGGCACGCTCGCGGTCTGCGGCCTCAAAGCCAAGGCCGGCGATGTCCTGACCCTCTAATGCGGAGGCGGGGAGTTCCACAGCTCCCTTCGAACGTCTCTGACCAGCATACTGCCGCCCCTCACCCCTCCCTCCTAAACCCCACCGCCGCCCGCATCAACTGCTTGGGGTAGTCCTGCTCGACCCGGCTCTCGGCCAGCGCCACCGCGTCCACCTGCTCGACCATGCGCCCTTGCTGCATCACCAGCAGGCGCTCGCACAGATGGGTGACGACGCCGAGGTCGTGGCTGACCATCACGAAGCTGAGGCCGCGCTCGCGGCGCAGGGATTCCAGCAGGTTCAAGACCTCGGCCTGCACCGAGGCGTCGAGGGCCGAGGTAGGTTCGTCGAGCAAGAGGATCTGCGGCTGCAGGATCAGCGCGCGGGCGATGGCGATACGCTGGCGCTGGCCGCCGCTGAGCTGATGCGGGTAGCGGAAACGGAAGCCCTGGCCCAGGCCGACCTCGTCGAGCGCGCGGCGGATGCGGGCCTCGGCATCGGCGGCCATGCCGTGGATGGCCAGCGGTTCGGCGAGGATGCGATCAATGGTCTGGCGCGGATGCAGCGAGCCGTAGGGATCCTGGAACACCATCTGCACCAGGCGGCGGAAGGCTTTGCTGCCAGGCTCTGGCTGAGAGCTTGAGAACTTTTCTACTGCGCCGTCGCCATGCGGCGTTGGGCGGTGCTCGGGATCCTCACGTACCCAAGTACGTTCCGGTCCCTGCGCTCCGTCCGCCTTGCCTGGCAACGGCTCGCTACGAAAATTTCTCAAGCTCTGCGCGCCTTCGCCTATCAACCTGACCGTGCCGGCCGTGCGCGGCGCCAGGCCGCAGATCGCGCGCAGGATGGTGGACTTGCCCGAGCCCGATTCGCCGACCAGGCCAAAGCTCTCGCCGGGCGCGACGGTGAAGCTCGCCTCATGCACCGCGGTGAACTCGCCATAACGAACCTGCAGGCCCTGTATTTCAATGCCCAATCGGGAGTCCCCGCTCACAGCTTCCACTCCTCTTGTCGGTTCAGCGTCGGCAGCGGATGGCGCGACGCGCCCAGGCGCGGCAGGCAGTTCAGCAGGCCTTGCGTGTAGGGGTGCCTGGCCGCCTGCAGCTCGGTGGCGCGGACCTCCTCGACCACCTTGCCGGCATACATCACCAGCACCCGGTCGCAGAAGCTGGCCACCAGGCGCAGATCGTGCGAGATGAAGATCAGGCCCATGCCGCCACGGGCGGCGCCGGGCCGCCCCAAGCCGCCCGGCTCCCCTCGGGGGACGGCCTGCGCATCGCGCAGGCCGAGGGGCCTATCGGACTTGACCAGCTTGTCGAGAATGCCCAGCACCTGCAGCTGCACGGTCACGTCCAGCGCCGAGGTCGGCTCGTCGGCGATCAATAACTGCGGCTCGGCGATCAGCATCATCGCGATCATCGCGCGCTGGCCCATGCCGCCCGAGACCTCGTGCGGGTAGAGCTTGTAGACGCGCGCGGGGTCATCGATCGCGACATCGGCCAGCGCCTGAAGCACCCGCTGCCTGGCCTCGGACGAGGACAGCCCGCGCTGATGGGCCTGCAGGCTCTCGCGGATCTGCTCGCCGATCTTCATCACCGGGTTCAACGAGTACTTGGGGTCCTGCAAGACCATCGCGATGCTGCCGCCGCGCATCGCGCGGCGCTGGGCCGGTGTGGCGCCGAGCAAGTCCTGACCCTTGAAAGCCAGGCGCTTGGCCGTGATGCGGGCCTCGGGCGCGGTCAGGCCCAGGATGGCACGGCCGGTCTGCGACTTGCCGGAGCCGGATTCACCGACGATGCCCAGCCGCTCGCGGCCGAGGCTGAAGCTGACGCCGCGCACCGCCTCGAACAGGCCGCCGTCGCGGGTGGGGAATGAGACACGCAGGTCCTCGACTTCGAGCAGCGCAGGGGTGGTGTCGCTCATCACTTATTGCTCTTCGGGTCGAGGGTGTCGCGCAGGCCATCGCCGAGCAGATTGAAGGCCAGGCTGACGATGAAGATGGCCAGGCCCGGCCCCGCCGCCACCCACCATTGGTCCAAGACATACTGCCGGCCGGCCGCGATCATCGCGCCCCATTCGGGCATCGGCGGTTGCGCGCCCAGGCCCAGGAAACCGAGGCCGGCGGCGGTCAGGATGATGCCGGCCATGTCCAGCGTGACGCGCACGATCACCGAGGGCAGGCACAGCGGCATGATGTGGCGCAGCACGATGCGGCTGTGCGAGGCACCGACCAGTTGCACCGCGGCGATGTAGTCGGCCTGGCGTATCGTCAGCGTCTCGGCCCGCGCCATCCGCGCGTAGGGCGGCCAGGAGGTCAGCGCGATGGCCAGCACCGCGTTCTCGATGCCGGGGCCCAAGGCCGCGACAAAGGCCAGCGCCAGGATCAGGCGCGGGAAGGCCAGAAAGATGTCGGTGACGCGCATCAGTACCGCGTCAATCATGCCGCCCCGGTAGCCGGCCACCGTGCCGACCAAGAGGCCGATGGGCGCGGCCAGCACGGCCACCAGCACGACGACAAAAAGCGTGATGCGCGAGCCATGGATGATGCGCGAGAGGATGTCGCGGCCCTGGTCGTCGGTGCCCATCCAGTGCGCGCTCGAGGGCTCCAGCAGCCGGGTCGTGCGCAGATCACCGACGCTGGGGTCATAGGGCGCCAGCTGCTGGGCGAACAGGGCCATCAGCACCAGCAGCGCGACAATGGCCAGGCCCACCAGGGCCAGGCGGTTGCGCGCAAAAGTGCGCCAGCCGGCATAGGCCCGGCCCAGCGCGGCCTGGCGGCGCGACTCAGGCCGCTCGCTCATCAGCCACTGATGCAGGTTTTTCAGATCGGTACTCATCGGACGCGTGTCCTCGGGTCCAGCATTCGGTACAGCAGGTCAGACAGCAGATTCAAAGCCACGAAGATCGAGCCCACCACCAGGGTGCCGCCCAGCACCGCGTTCATATCGGCGTTCTGCAGCGAGTTGGTGATGTACAGGCCCAGGCCTGGCCAGGCGAACACGGTCTCGGTCAGCACCGAGCCCTCCAGCAGGCCGGCATAGGACAGCGCGATCACCGTGACCAGGGGCACCATGGCGTTGCGCAGCGCATGGCGCCAGATGATGCGGGCCTCGCTGAGCCCTTTGGCGCGGGCCGCGATCACATACTCCTGGCTCAGCTCGTTGAGCATGAAGGAGCGCGTCATGCGGCTGATATAGGCCAGCGAGAAATAGCCCAGCAGCGCGCCGGGCAGTATCAGGTGCGAGAGCGCATTGCGAAAGGCTTCCCACTCACCGGCCATCGCCGTGTCCACCAGCATCAGCCCGGTGACCGGCGTGACGCTGTACTCGAAAGCCACATCGATGCGCCCCGGCCCCGCCACCCAGTCGAGCTTGGCATAGAACAGCACCAGGGCCATCAGGCCCAGCCAGAAGATGGGCACCGAGTAGCCGACCAGGGCCATCACCCGCACGGCCTGGTCGACCAGGCCGCCGCGCCGCACCGCCGCCCAGACGCCCAGCGGCACGCCCAGGCCGGCACCGATGATGATGCCCACGGTGGCCAGCTCGAAGGTGGCCGGGAACACCCGCTTGATGTCCTGCAGCACCGGGTTGGAGGTCAGCACCGAGGTGCCCAGATCGCCCTGGGCGACCTTTTGCAGATAGAGCCAGAACTGATGCCAGAGCGGCTTGTTCAGTCCCATCTCCTCGCGCACCCGGGCGATCACATGCTCGGGCGCGCGATCGCCGACCACGGCCCGCACCGGGTCCACCGGGATCACCCGGCCGATGAAGACGGTCACGGCCAAGAGGCCGAGATAGGTCAGCGCGATGCCCAGCAGGAATCCGCCCAGGGCGCGCGCCCTGGGCTTCCGCGCCCGAGCAAATCGCGTCATCAGCGCTTGGCGACCGTGAACAAGTAGTTGGTGCTGAAGGTCGGGCCCAGCTTCAGGCCGCTGAGATTGCTGCGGTAGGCGGCCACCTCGGTCTGCTGGAACAGGATCACGAAGGGGCTGGTCTTGCGGAACTCGGCCTGGATGTCCTGGTACATCTTGGCGCGCTTGGGCGCATCACGCTCCAGCGCGGCGGCATCGCTCTTCTTGGTCAGCTCGGGGATGTCCCAGGCATTGCGCCAGGACAGCGGCTTGGCGGCCGCGCCATCGCTGTTGTCGGCATTGCGCGCGAAGGTGTCGGCATTGGTGTGCGGGTCCCAATAGTCGGCGCCCCACTGGCCGATATAGATGTCATGGCTGCGGGCGCGGTACTTGGTCAGCGTCTGCTTGCCGTCGCCCGGGATGATCTCGATGTCGATGCCGGCGCGCTTGGCGGTCTGCTGGAAGCTCTCGGCAATGCCCTGCACCGGCTGCACGGTGCGCATATCGATGGTGACCTTGAAGCCGTCCGGGTAACCGGCCTTGGCCAAGAGCGCCTTGGCCTTGGCCACATCGAACTTGAAGGGCTTGTCGGTGCTGGCGCCCAAGAGACCCACCGGCAGGAAGTTCTGGTGGATCTGGCCGATGTGCTTGACCAGGGTCTCGCCGATGCCGTCGTAGTCCACCAGCAGCTTCATCGCCTCGCGCACCTCGGGCTTGGCCAGCGCCGGGTTCTTCATATTGAAGCTCATATAGACCACCGTGCCCTTGGGCGCGGCGGTGGTCTTGATGTCCTTGCTGGCGGCCAGGGCCGTGATGTCCTGCGGCGCCAGGTTGCGGGCGATGTCGATATCGCCCTTCTCCAGCAGCAGGCGCTGGGTCGCGGCCTCCTTCACATGGCGGTAGATCACGCGGGCCAGCGGGGCCTTGGCGCCCAGGCTGTAGTTCTCAGTGCGCTCCAGCGCGACGATCTCGTTGGCGCGCCACTCGCGCAGCGTGTAGGGGCCCGAGCCGGCGTAATTGGTCTTCAGCCAGGCGTAGCCCATATCGCCATTGGCTTCCTTGCTCAGCACCAGCTTCTTGTCCAGCACCGAGGCCACATCGGCGGTCAGGCAGTTCAGCACCAGCGTGGTCGCATAGGGCTTGTCGGTTTCGATGGTCAGCGTCAGCGGGCCGGTCTGCTTGATGCGGTCCTTGACCACGTCCTTCTTCAGACCGAACTGGGTCAGGATGAAGGCCGGCGTCTTGTCCAGCAGCACCGCGCGCTGCAGCGACCAGACCACGTCCTCGGCGGTCAGCGCATTGCCGGACGCGAATTTCAGGCCGGGCTTGAGCTCGAAAGTGAAGGTCTTGCCGTCGGCCGAGACGGTCCAGCTCTTGGCCAGGTCGCCGATCACCTTGGACGGGTCATTCACATCCAGGCGCAGCAGGCGGTCATAGGTATTGCCGAGGATCTCGCCGGCCGAGAGCTCGAAGGATTCGCCCGGGTCCATCGAGATGATGTCGTCGAAGGCGAAGGCCTGAACCAGGGTGTCCTTGGGCGTGGCGGCCGGCGCGATGCCATAGGCCAGGGCCAGGCTGGCGGCCAGCAGGCCGTGGACGGTGCGGCGGGAGATCTTGGGGCTCATGAGCATCGGGTTTCCTCGACTGATGGCTGCGTTGTGGGGTAGACGAACAGCGCATTCTTGCCCGCGCTCCGTGCTATCCCGGGTGGTGTAAACCAGTAGCGCCGGCGCCCGCGGCGATAGCGGTTGAAGAGCCGGGCATAGCCGCAGGGCATGGACCGTGCGCAGCGCGCACAGCTCAGCCCGGCAGCTGCCGGGCCAGCGCGCGGCCGCTGAGCCAGGCGCCCTCGACCTTGCCGCCGTTGAGCCAGTCGCCGCACAGGCCCAAGCCGGCCTCGGCCCGCCAGACGCTGCCCAGGCTCAGGGCCGCTTGCGTGTCGGCATAGCGCCAGCAGTGCGCCGTCCAAGCTCCCGGGGCCGGGGCCGGCGCGCTCAGCGCGGCAAAGGCCTGCAGCAGCTCGGCCGCAACCGCGTCGGCAGGCCAGGCCAGCCGGGCCTCGCTCCACTCGGCCTCGGCATGCAGGAGCCAGGTCTCGGGGGCCGCCCCGACCGCCGTCTCGCGGCCGGGCTTGCTGCTGTCGCGCGCGACCCAGCGCAGCGGCCCGCTGTTGACGAAGGCGGCATCGAAGGGCAGCGCCAGCGCCGCCGGGTAGCGCAGCATCAGCGCCCAGCAGCCGCGCATGCGGACGCTGTCGGCCAGCGCGGCCAGTTCTTCCTGGGCGGCGGTCCGCAGCAGCGGGCCGGCCTGGGGCGCCGGCAGGGCCAGCAGCAGCGCA
>NZ_JAQOWX010000081.1:0-27821 GCF_028462495.1 Paucibacter sp. XJ19-41 | reverse complement strand
GCGCTGCATCGCGGCCTCGACCTCGGCGGCCGTGGCCTCGGCCACCGGCTCGATGCGGGCGGCGGCGATCGCGTCGACAAAGGGCTGGCGCTGGGCCGGCGCCGTCAGGTCGGCACCGCTGGAGTTGGCGCGGCGGCTGCCGTACAGCGCCACCGGCAGCGGCAGGGCGCCCTGAGCGGCCACCTGCTCCAGCGGCGAGCCCAAGAGCTCGGGCACCTGCACATTGACATCGGCCAACTGGTGGACGAAGGAGCTGTTGGCCCCGTTCTCCAGCAGGCGGCGCACCAGATAGGCCAGCAGATCGCGGTGCTCGCCGACCGGGGCGTAGACACGGCAGGGAATCGTGCCGTCCTTCAACACCTCGCGGTAGACGCCCTCGCCCATGCCGTGCAGGCGCTGCATCTCGAACGGGGCCTTGGCCTTGCGCGCCATCTGCACGATGGCCGCGATGGTGCCGGCGTTATGGCTGGCGAACTGCGGATAGATCACATCGGCATGCGCGATCAGCGCCTGGGCGCAGGCCAGATAGGACACATCGGTGTGCTGCTTGTGGGTGAACACCGGGTAGGCGGCCAGGCCCTGCTCCTGGGCGCGCTTGATCTCGCCGTCCCAGTAGGCGCCCTTGACCAGGCGCACCATGAAGCGCAGCCCATGCTTGCGGGCAATCGCCGCCACCTCGTTGACCACGTCCAGCGCACGGGTCTGGTAGGCCTGCACGGCCAGGCCGAAGCCGCGCCACTGCGGGTAGTGGCCGGCGATGCGGGCCGCCAGCGCGTCCAGCACATCCAGCGAGAGCTCGAGGCGGTCGACCTCCTCGGCATCGATGGTCAGATTGATATTGGCCTGGGCGGCCAGCTCGATCAGCTGCCAGACCCGGGGCAGCAGCTCGGCGAACACGCGCTCGCGCTGCAGCACCTCGTAGCGCGAGAACAGCGCGCTGAGCTTGATCGAGATGCCGTCAGCGGACTCCGGCGAGGCTGCCTTGGCGCCGGCCGCGATGGCCTTGATCGCGCCGACATAGGCGGCCTGGTAGCGGCGCGCGTCGCTCTCGGTGCGGGCGCCCTCGCCCAGCATGTCGTAGGAAAAGCGCAGCATCGGCTGGGCCTTGCGGGCGTCCGCCGCCTCGCTCATCGCCTCCTGGATCTGGCGGCCCAAGACGAACTGGCGGCCCAGCAGCTGGATCGCGCGCACCGTGGCTGCGACCACCGTCTGCGCGCCCAGCCGGGTCAGCAGGCCGCCCTCGCCCTCGGCATTGGGCAGAAACTTCTTGGACAGCGAGATGGCCGAGGCGGACAGGCTGGCCAGCATCTTGTGTGGCCCCTCCGACGCACCATCGAACTGCCCCCGGCCCAGCTGGTCGGCCGTCAAGGCGATCGCGGTCGGCACATCGGGCACGCGCAGCAGCGCCTCGGCCAGGCGCATCAGCGCCAGGCCCTCGCTGCTGGTGATCGGGTATTCGCGTAGCAGCGACTCCATCGCCCAGAAGGGCGCCGGGTTGGCACGCACCTGCTGCACCCAGGGGCCGGCCTGATCGATCACCGCCGGCCAGTCGAGGCTGACGCTGGCGGCCAGCGCGCTGACCACCGGGATCTCGGCGCGGTAGGGCTCGGGCAGGCGGGCAGCTTCGGGCAGCAGGGCAAAGGCGGTCATGACGGTCCCCAGAAGGGTGGAGCTAGTGAATGCCTGAACTTTATTGATCTCTCACATGGATTAAATTCGGAAGCAAACCACTTCAGACGACAAAAATCCCGTGGCCGACGAACTCGACAAGATCGATGCCCGCATTCTGCGCGCGCTGCAGGCCGATGGCCGCATCTCCAACCTGAAGCTGGCCGAGGCGGTGCATCTGTCGCCGACCGCGGTGCTGGAGCGTGTCAAGCGCCTGACTCGCGAGGGCTACATCCTCGGCTACGAGGCGCGGCTGAACCCGGCCAAGCTGGGCGCCTCAATGCTGGTCTTCATCGAGATCCTCTTGGACCGCACGGTGCACGATGTGATGGACAACTTCAAGGCCGCCGTCCAGGCCCGGCCCGAGATCATGGAATGCCATCTGGTGGCCGGCGGCTTCGACTACCTCTTGAAGACCCGGGTGGCGGACCTGGGCCACTACCGCGAGTTCATCGGCAGCGTGATCTGGACCCTGCCGGGCGTGCGGGAGACCCGCACCTATGCGGTGATGGAGGAGGTCAAGCACACGACGGCGCTGCCGATCTGAGGTGCCTAGGCGGTGAAAGGCTGAGTTTCAAGGTCTTTCGGAGCCCCACGGCGGGGGGTGGCAAGACCACCCCTCCCCCATCGCCCCTCCCTGCGTGTGATGGGAAAGCGCCCGGCCAGCGACCACACTGAATCCATCGCCAGCCCACTTTCCCGGAGTCCACCATGCAAGTCCAGGCCCGCCAGACCACCACCGCCACCCAAGCCGGCCAGGCCCTGATGGCCGCGCTGCTGACGGAGCCGGGTGCGCGCTGCGGCTGGTTCGACTCCAGCTTCGAGCTGAGCCAGGGCCTGGTGATCAGCGAGGAAGCGGACGAGACGGTGCTGGCGCTGTGGTGCCAGCAAGGCGGTGCGGCGCTGCACTGAGAGGGTAAGAACTTTTTACTGCGCGACCGCCATGCGTCGTTGGCCGGATGCTCGGAATCCTCACGTACAGAAGTACGCTCCGGTTCCTGCGCTCTGTCCGCCTAGCCTGACGGCCGCTCGCTACAAAAGTTCTCACCCTCTAAGCTTGAGCGGCACGCGGCGGCGATGCAGATCCTGGCGGGTATAGACCTGGGGCCGGCCCGAGAGCTGCAAGGACAGCTCCACCATCAGATCATGGCTGCGCGAGCGCGGCGCGCTCAGCGGCAGGACCAGCAGGCCGGCGGCCAGCGCGGCCGGCAGCCAAAGCGGCAGGGCCAGGCGCAAGGCCGGCGCGCCCCGCAGCGCCATCACGCTGGCCAGCGCGCCGAGCGCGAAACCGCTCGCCGATTCCGAGGCCGAGTGAGCGTGTACTTCCAGTCTGGAGTAGGCCACCAGGGCAGCCAGCACAAAGCTGGCGATCACGGCCAGCTTCTGCATCAGCCGGTCCCGGCCCAGCAGCGCGACCCAGGCCAGCAGCGGAAAGCAGGCGGCGGCAAACATCGCATGACCCGAGAAACCGGTGAAGTCCCAGCGCGCCGAGCCATGGCCCCAGCCCATGAAGGCCACTTTGCTGAGCGCGGTCAGCCCGGCGGCCAGGGCCAGGCAGGCCAGCCAGCGCAACACCAGCCGACCCTGGCCGGCACCCAGCCAGAGCCACAGCATCGCGGCCAGCAGCAACGGCACAAGGATTTGCGCCTCACCCAGCCGGGTCAGCAGCGTCCAGGCGGCGAGCGGTGAAGAGTCCGGGTTTTCCAGCATGGCCGGCATGCTAAGCGATGGCGATGACGCCCCGGCCGATCAGGCCAGCTGCAGGCGGCGCACGGCCGGCTTGCGGTCGGGCTCGGGCGGCGGCGTGAAACTGAAGTCCTCGGGTGGCATCGCACGGCCGTAGAACCAGCCCTGGGCCCAGTCGCAGCCCTCGCGCTTCAGCCAGGCGGCCTGCTCGGCGGTCTCGACGCCCTCGGCCAGCACATCCAGGTTCAGGCTGCGCGCCAGCACGATGACGGTGCGGGCAATCGCCGCCACATTGCTGTCGGTACCCAGCTCGGAGACGAAGCTGCGGTCGATCTTCAAAGTCTGCACCGGCATGCGCTTCAGATAGGACAGCGAGGAGTAGCCGGTGCCGAAGTCGTCGATCGCGACCCGCACGCCGCGCTCGGTCAGCTGGGTCAGCAGCGCGATGGCCGCCTCGGCGTCCTCCAGCAGCAGGCTTTCGGTGACCTCCAGCTCCAGCGCCTGCGGCGGGCAGCCGGTCTCGGCCAGGATGAAATCGACGGTCTCGACGAAATCGGCCTGGCGCAGCTGGCGCGCCGAGACATTCACCGCGATCTGCTGCGGCTTGCCCGGCTGGCCCTGCCAGCGCGCCGCCTGGGCGCAGGCCTCCTGCAGCACCCAGCGGCCGATCGGGATGATCAGGCCGGTGTCCTCGGCCAGCGGGATGAACTCGGCCGGCGAGATCGGGCCGCGGGTCGGATGGCGCCAGCGCAGCAAGGCCTCGGCGCCGATCAGCTCGCCGTCGGACAGGCGCACCTGCGGCTGGTATTCGATGCGGAACTGCGCCGCCTCATTGGCCAGGCGCAGCGCATGGGTCAGCTCGAAGCGCTGCTGCACCGCCTGGGTCAGCTCGGGCCGGTAGGCCTGGACCGTGTTGCGCGCGCTCAGCTTGGCGCGGCACATCGCGGCCTCGGCATTGCGCAGCAGGTCGTCCACCGTCGTGCCGTCGGTCGGAAACAGCGCCAGGCCGATGCTGGCGCCCAGATTGAAGCGCTGGGCGCCGACCATGATGGGCTCGTCCATGGCCTGGATCAGCCGGTCGCCCAGGCGCATTGCGGTCTCTTCGTCGACCAGGCCCGAGAGCACGACGACGAACTCGTCGGCCCCGACCCGCGCCACCGAGTCGCTGGCCCGCACCACATTGATGAAGCGCTCGGCCGTGACCTTGATGACCTCGTCGCCGGCGGCATGGCCGGCGATGTCGTTGACATCGCGGAAGCCGTCCAGATCGATATAGAGCACGGCCACGCAGGTGTGGTCGCGCTGCGCGATGCTGATCTGGCGTGCCACGCGGTCGCGCAGCAGGGCCAGATTGGGCAGGCCGGTCAGGCGGTCGTGCAGCGACTGGTGCAGCAGCTCGGCCTCGGTCTGTTTGATCTTGGAGATATCGGTCAGCACCAGCAGATGCTGCAGCGGGCTGGAGCTGCCGGGCTGCACGCGCACCAGCGTCGCCCAGACCGGCACCGGCTCGCCGTCGCGCCGGCGCAAGGTCAGCTCGCCGCACCACTTGCCCTCGCGCTCCAGCGCTTCGGCAAGCTGGGCCTGCAGCTCGGGCGCCTGCTCGCCGGGGCGCAGCGGCTGCGGCAGCTGGCCGAGCACCTCGCGCGAGTCGAGGCCGCTGATCTGGAAGAAGGCCGGGTTGGCATCGACCACCCGCACCTGGGCGTCGAGCAGCAGAATGCCCTCGGCGCAATGTTCGAACACCATGGCCGCGCGCTTGAGCTCGTCCAGCGCCAGCTGCAGCTCGGTCATGTCGCGCGCCACGCCCAGCAGGCCCAGCGACTGGCCCTCGGCCCGCACCGGCGCCTGCTGCATGTCCAGGCACAGGCGCACACCGTCGGTGCCGCGTGCCCAGGCACGGCCGCGCTCGGGCAGCGGCTCGGGCAGGTCGGCGTCGCGCTTGCCCTGCAGCTGCGCCTCGCTGAGGCCGATCAGGCGCTCGAAGGCCGGGTTGCAGGCCTCGTAGGCGCCGCTGGCGTCCTTCAGATAGACCGCGTCCGGGATGGCATTGAGCAGGGCCGCCAGGCGGCTGCGCTCGCGCCGCGCGGTGAGCAGCTCGGCGCGGCGCTGGCGCAGCCAGCGGCGCTGCTGCCAGACCAGGCCCAGGGTCGCGCCCATGGCCAGCGCGCCGACCACGCAGAAGGCGCCCAGCCACAGCGTCGGGTCGTGCAGTCCGCCGGCGGTGTCCGCCCAGGCGGCGGCCGCCGGCAGCGACAGCAGCGCGAATCCAGCCAGCGGCCGGTGACGGCGACGGTTGATCAAGCTCATGGACGGACAGACCCTCGGTTCACGACATGCCGGCGCGACGCTGCACCGGTGGTGACTGCTTTATGTGTCACAAGCGCTCGTGGCGCTTGTGCCCTCATCATTCCCTGAGGCTGTCGGAAGTGTCCGCGCCCGGCTTGAGTCTGGCTAGGGTTTACAGGCTGCTGCCGAGCCGGGTTCCCTGCAATATTGCACGCTTGGCATCGAGTTCTCCGGCCTCCAGCGCGCCGCCGACCAGGTGCACGCTGCGCCCGGCCGCGCGCAGCGGCGCCTCCAGTTCGCGCAGCGGCTCCTGGCCGGCGCACAGCACCACGGTGTCGGCCGCGACCAGCTGCATGTCCTGGCGCTTCTCGCCATAGCTGACCCACAGGCCCTCGGCGCTGATGGCCTCGTAGTTGACGCCCGCCAGCATCTCGACCTGCTTCATCTTCAGCGCCGCGCGATGGATCCAGCCGGTGGTCTTGCCCAGGCCCGCGCCGGGCTTGCCGGCCTTGCGCTGCAGCAGCGTGATCGCGCGCGCCGGCGCCGAGGGCTGCGGCCGGCGCACGCCGCCGCGCACCTCGCCGGGATCGGCCACGCCCCACTCGCGCTGCCAGGCCGCCGGATCGAGCGTCAGGGAGTGCCCCCCGTCGACCAGAAACTCCGCCACATCGAAGCCGATGCCGCCGGCGCCGACGATGGCCACACGCTGCCCCACCGGCGCACGCCTGAGCAGCACATCAATATAGGACAGCACCATGCCGGCCAGCGCCGGATCGTCCTGGCCCTTGATGCGCGGGTTGCGCGGCGTCACGCCGGTCGCCAGCAGCACCTCGTCAAACGCCATCAGCTCGGCGGCGGCCACCCGCTGCTGCAGATGCAGCCGCACGCCGGTGATCTCGAGGCGGCGGCCGAAATAGCGCAGGGTCTCGCTGAACTCTTCCTTGCCGGGGATGCGCCGGGCCAGATTGAACTGGCCGCCGATCTCGGCCGCGCTGTCGAACAGATGCACCTCGTGGCCGCGCTCGGCCAAGGTGGTGGCCGCAGCCAGGCCGGCCGGGCCGGCGCCGACCACGGCGATCTTCTTGCGCGGCGTCTGAGTGGCCGCGATCGGCACGATGCGCAGCTCCTGCTCGAAGGCGGCGCGCGGGTTCACCAGGCAGGTCGAGATCTTTTGCGCAAACGTGTGGTCCAGGCAGGCCTGGTTGCAGGCGATGCAGGTATTGATCTCGTCGGCCCGGCCCTCGCGCGCCTTCTTGACGAACTCGGGATCGGCCAGAAAGGGCCGCGCCATGCTGACCATATCGGCGCTGCCCTCGGCCAGCAGGCGCTCGGCCACCTCGGGCGTGTTGATGCGGTTGCTGGTGATCAGCGGCGTCGTGATGCCCGCTGCCCGCAGCTCGGCCCTGAGTTTGGCGGTCACCCAGGCAAAGCCGGCGCGCGGCACGCTGGTGGCAATCGTCGGGATGCGCGCCTCGTGCCAGCCGATGCCGGTGTTGATGATGGTCGCGCCGCCGGCCGCGACCCGCTTGGCCAGGGTCAGGACCTCGTCCCAGCTGCTGCCGCCGGGCAGCAGATCCAGCATCGAAAGCCGGTAGATGATGATGAAGTCGGACCCGACCGCCTCGCGCATGCGCGCGAGGATTTCCAGCGGCAGACGCATGCGGTTTTCATAAGAGCCGCCCCAGCCGTCGCTGCGCTGGTTGGTGTGGGTGACCAGGAACTGGTTGATGAAATAGCCCTCCGAGCCCATCACTTCGACGCCGTCATAGCCGGCCTCGCGGGCCAGCCGGGCGCAGCGCACAAAGGCGCGGATCTGGCGCTCTATGCCTCGTGCCGACAGCTCGCGCGGCGTGAACGGCGAGATCGGCGACTGGATGCGTGAGGGCGCGACGCAGAAGGGGTGGTAGCCATAGCGCCCGGTGTGCAGGATTTGTAAAGCGATCTTGCCGCCCTCGGCATGCACGGCCTGGGTGATCTGCCGGTGCCGCCGCGCCGCTCCCGAGCTCGCCAGGGTGCCGGCGAAAGGCTTGGCCCAGCCTTCGATATTCGGCGCGAAGCCGCCGGTCACGATCAGCCCGACCTCGCCGCGCGCGCGCTCGGCGAAGTAGACCGCCATGCGCTCGAAATGCTTGCGTCCGTCCTCCAGGCCGGTGTGCATGCTGCCCATCAGCACACGGTTCTTCAGCGTCGTGAAACCCAGGTCCAGCGGCTGCAGCAGATGGGGATAAGACATGGCGGGCAATCCTCGGGGGTCAGGTCGTGTCGGATGACGCCTGGGATGGTAGCCCCAACACTTCTTCACACTCAGCAATACCAGGACAAAGCCCAGCAATGTCGGCCCGCTCCAATCGCGCACAACAACAAGGAGTGAGAGATGGTTTCGAGGCGCTTGATCATGGGTGTGGCGGTTTCCGCAGCAATGCTGGCGGCCTGCGGCGGCGGCGGCAGTGACGACGACAGCGGCAGCGCGCAGATCCGCCTGGTCAACGCCAGCAGCGCCTACAGCACGCTGGACCTGACGGTCAGCGACGCCAGCGCCGCGACCGGCGTGGCCTATGGCGGCGTCAGCGCCTATGCCTCGGCCAAGGCGGGCGAGAGCATCACCACGCTGGTCAAGAACGCCGGCACCACGATCAGCTCGCTCTACCCGACCCTGACCAAGGGCAGCCACTACAGCCTGATCGCCTATGGCTGGTCCGGCAATATGAAGAGCACCATTCTTCAGGAAGAGGAAGTGGCGCCGGCCGAGAACTACAGCAAGCTGCTGGTGCTGAATCTGGCCGCCGACGCCGGCACGCTGGACGTCTACCTGACCCAGAACACCGACAGCCTGGACAACGCCTCGCCGACCATCAGCGCCATCACCGGCGGCGGCAGCAGCGGCTACACGTCGATCAGCAGCGGCACCTACCGCGTGCGCGTCACCGGCGCGGGCAAGAAGAGCGATCTGCGCCTGGACATTCCCAGCATCACGCTGAGCAGCAAGCAGGTCGGCTCGCTGGTGATCACGCCCACCCCCGGCGGCGTGCTGGTCAACAGCATCCTGATGACGCAGCAGGGCAGCGTCGCCGCCCATGGCGCCACCAATGCGCGGGCCCGCGTGGTCGCGGCGGTGGCGGGCAATGCGCAGGTCAGCGCGACCCTGGGCAACACAGCCCTAATGAATGCTTCGTTCGCCCCGAACATCGGTGACTATCAGATCGTGGCCGCCGGCAGTCCCAATCTGCTGGTCAATGTCAACGGCCAGACTATGCCCGTGACTGCCCCGGCGCTAACGGCCGGCAATGACTACACGGTGCTGGTCTGGGGCGAAGCAGTCGCTCCGAAGATCTCCATCCTCAACGATGACAACCGCCTGCCCACCACCAGCGGCACGGCCAAGCTCCGACTCATCAACGGCGTCGCCAGCCTCAGTGGCGGCCTGACGATGACGCTGGACTACAGCGCTGTCGCCACCGACGTCCAAGCCGGCTCGGCATCGAGTGCCGTCTCGGTGCTGTCGTCGACCAGCTCGACCTTGGAGGTCTTTTCCCCAACGGTTGGCGCCCCAGTCCTAAGCCAGACGAACTTCCCCATCGTGTCCGGCGGCGTCTACACCGTGTTCATGATGGGCAACGCCAACGCCATCGTTGGCAGACCGCGCCGCGAGCGCTGAGCATTTGGCGCAAAGACCGACTCAGTCTCGACACCCAATCACACAAATCAGCAGCGATTTTCTGGCCCCGAACGAACCAACAACGTCACCAGTACCTTTAAGGGAGGTTTGAATGAAGAAACTGTGCTTACTGATGGGCTTGCTCTTGGCTGGGCAACAAGCCAGTGCCCAATGGACAGAAAAGTATCCAATCGACATCAAGATCGGCCAAGAGAACGCGGTATCTGTTTATCTGCGCGCCAACTACGGCAAGGTGGGCGAGATTGCAGCCAGGACACTCGATCGCATACTTAACGATCCTCAGATGCAGGCCAAGATGGCCAAGTCCGCAATCGACTACCTGACCAATCTACACAACGATCCCTCAAAGTCCGTCGACGAGAAAGCAGCGGCTTTCCTCAAGCTCGTCGACGAAGATATCGGTGGCTTCGTCTCCGCCGGCACGGGCAGTCTGAATGTCGTGGCGGGCTTTGCTGCAAGGTACAACGTTGTTCGACTCAGTTGGGTACCGTCTAAGACTAGCAGCGTGTGTCAGAAGATGACCGCCGCTTGCAATGGCGCCAGCGTACCGCCCGGCTCGACGTGCTACTCGAGGGAGTTGATTGGTGGTCAGTGGTATGACCGTAGCTTTCCAGCTCCGATAACCATCACCAACGTCAGCATGATGGAGGAAAGCGAGTACACGGTCTATCGCAATGGCCGAAAACTGACCACTCTGGCCGGAAGGCGGTCCGAGCAGGGCGACAGTAACTACGGTACCGATTTCTCCAGTTGGGGTGTCTCGTTTCAGCTTAATCTTGGTCTTCCAAAACGTCCTGGTATCGGAGGAGATAGTCCCGTTTTCTACGACTACGATCCATACCAGGGCACCGTTGGGACACCGCTTCGCTATGAGGTCGTGGCCAGTGCAAATGGTTGCGGCCCCGGATACAACAACAGCCTTACCGGAGCAGGCACTGTAAGGTCTGAGATCTACGTTGATGCCAATGGCGACGCGCAGCCCGACTTCTACCCCTTGGATGAACTTGTACGGCGGCGCGAGGGCGCTGGCACAGCACCGCCAACACCCTCGGATCCGAATCGAACCTCGTTCGACTATTCGTATTCCATTCCAAATCCGAATCGAACGGTCAGCCAAGAAGCTGCATGGTCCCAGTTCATCAGTCAGCTCGACGCTGCGCGTAGGGTGAGATTCGGGGTGGGTGTAAATACCGACCCGCTTGCCGCGCTTGAAGGGTTTGATCAAGGTCTACGGCTGTGTGGACGGGCGCCGCTGCAGTGCTACACGACTGTCAGGGGCTCAGGCTACGTCATGAACTTCTCGATCACCGACATCTCGGCTGCGAACAGCTATGGGTGGACGATTAGCTATCGCCCCTAATCGACGACTGGCTTCATGATGGGTGGAGCCAACAACATTCAAGGTACCTTGCGCCGCGATCGCTGAGCCGCCGCCCACCCTTCGCAGAGTTCCTCCCCTGTGACCCCGTCCAGCGTTCGGCGCTGCGGGGTCTTTTTTTGTTGGTGTGCGCCGCCAGGCGCACAAGCCCCGACCGCGCCTGATGCAAGATGGCGCCCATGTCCGCCAGCGATGCCGCCGCCGCCCGCCGTGCCCTCTGGGTCGGCCTCGCCACCATCCTGGTCTGGGGCCTGAACTTTCCGCTGCAGAAAACCCTGTTCGGCGCGATGGGGCCGGAGGGCTTTCTGTTTTTGCGCTATCTCTTGATGCCCTTGTGCGCGGCCGCGCTGCTGCTCTGGCATTTCGGCCTGGCCTGGCCGCGACTGCCACGTGCCGACTGGCTGGCGCTGCTGCGCCTGGGCCTGATCGGCCAGGGCCTGCATCTGGCGCTGGCCACCTATGGCGTGCATTGGTCCACCGCCTTCTCCAGCTCGGTGCTGCTGGCCTGCGGGCCGGTGTTCACGCTGCTGATCCTGCGCGCCTCGGGGCTGGAGCGGCTCAGCCGCGCCCAGGTCGGCGGCGTCGCGGTGGCCGGCCTCGGCGCTCTGCTCTTCATGTCGGACAAGCTGCTCGGCGCCCAGTGGCAGGCCAGCGGCGGCGACCTGGTGCTGCTGCTGGCGGCGGCGCTGTTCAGCTATTACACGGTGGCCAGCAAGCCGCTGATCGCGCGCCATGGCGGCGTGCTGGTGATGGGCCATGCAACGCTGATCGCCACGCTGCCGGTGCTGCTCTTCAGCGCGCCGGCCGCGCTGCGGGTCGACTGGGCCGGCCTGTCACCCTGGCTGTGGCTGGGCGCGGTCTGGGCCGTGGTCGCCAGCGGTTTCATCGGCTGGCTGGCCTGGGGGTGGGTCAATGCCAAGCGCGGCGTTGCGCGCACCGCGCCGCTGATCTATCTGATGCCGCCGATCGCCGGCCTGGCCGCCTGGGCCAGCACCGGCGAGTCCTACACAGCCATAAAGCTGCTGGGCGCCGCGGTGGCGCTGGGCGGTGTCGCGCTGGCCCAGTTCGCCAAGCAGGGCCAGGCGGCGTTGGTCGCAAAGGACACACCGCCACTGGACTAGCGCCGTGCGCTTGGCGGTAGCCGGTCTGCTGTGCGAGCATCGCCCCATGTTCTTCATCTCCCGACGCCATCTGTTCGGCGCCGCCCTGGCCCTGCCAGCGGGGGCCCGAGCCACCCCCTCTTTGCGCATCGTCAGCGGTGATCTGCCACCGTTTGCGATCGAAGGCCAGCCCGGGCGGCCGGGCGTGCTGGTGGAGCTGGTCGAGGAGCTGGCGCGGCGCGCCGGCCACGCCGTCAAGGTCGAGTTCTACCCCTGGGCCCGGGCCATGCAGATGGCCAGCGCCCAGCCCCGCGTCGCGATCCTGCCGCTGACGCGCACGCCCGAGCGCGAGCCGCACTACCAATGGCTGCTGAAGCTCTATGTGCAGCACTTCGTCTTCATCAACCGCGCCGGCCGCCCCCCGGTCAGCAGCCTGGAGCAGGCCAAGCGGCTCAAGCTGACGGTGCTGCGCGCCAGCCCCAATCTGGCCCAGCTGCAGCGCCACGGCTTCAAGGAGGAGCTGGTGCTGCAGGCCCATAGCGTCGAGGACATGCTGCGCCAGCTCGAACGCGGCCATGTCGACGCGATCTATGGCGGCGATGTGATCAATATGGACAAGGTGCGTGGCAGCGGCCGCGACCCCGCGCAATTCCAGGTCGGCTTGGAGCTGGAGTCCGGCGAGGTCTGGCTGGCGGCCAGCGCCGGCGTCGACGAGGCCGAGCTGGCGCGGCTGCAGGACGCCCGGCAGGCGATGCTGCGCGACGGCAGCATCGAGCGCCTGTTCAAGGCCTACGGCATCAGGCCGCGCGCCGAAGACCTGCGCTGAGTTGGGCTGCTGCTGGCGATGACCTGCCAGGTCATTGCGGCAAGACCTGGCCCCGCTAGGATGGCAGCCATGAACACCTCCACCCTCGCCGCCCTGCGCACCCAACGCCGCATCAGCCAGCTGGAACTGTCGATGCGGGTGGGCGTCTCGCAACGCCACCTCAGCTGCATAGAGACCGGCCGCTCGCGCGCCAGCCGCGAGATGCTGATGGCCGTGCTGGACGCGCTCGACGCGCCGCTGGCCGAGCGCAACAAGGCCTTGCTGGCGGCCGGCTATGCGCCGGCTTACACCGAGACCAGCCTCGACGACCCCGAGATGGCGCCGGTGCGCGCGGCCCTGAGCCATCTGCTGCAGGCCCATGACCCGGCCCCGGCCCTGGTGATGGACGGCACATGGACGCTGCTGATGGCCAACAAGGGCATGCGCGGCCTGATGCGCCTGCTGGGCGTGGACCCGGCCCTGCTGGACAGCGGCGACTTCAATCTGCTGCGCGCCTGCCTGCTGCCCGGCGGCCTGCGCCATTTGTGCGTCAACGAGGACGAGGTCTGTGCCGGCCTGTGGCAGCGCGCCAGCGGCGAAGCCCACCATGTGCCGGCGCTGCGCCCGCTGCTGGAGGAGCTGCGCCCCCATGTACCGAAGGCGCTGGCACCCGCGCCGGTGACGCCGCTGATGCACACCCGATTGCGCTCCTCGGCCGGCGAGCTCGCGCTGTTCTCGGCCTTCACGACCTTCGGCACCCCGCTGGACGTGACCGTGGCCTCGCTGCGGGTCGAGCATTTCTTCCCGGCCGATGCGGCCACGCGGGAGGCGCTGGCGCGGGCGGCGTCGGACTGATGGCCCCCCTTTCCCTCACAATCACCCAGCTCCACTTAGCCTCCACAGGCCCCAGCGATGGACCGGATCGATGCACTGCGCTTGCTGCTGGACGTGGCCTCGGCCGGAAGCTTCTCCGGCGCGGCGCGGCAGCGCGGGCTCGCCACCTCCACGGTCGCCTCGGCGGTCAGCCAGCTGGAACAGGAGTGCGGCGTCGCACTGATGGCGCGCTCGACCCGGCGGCTGGTACTGACCCACGAGGGTCAGGTCTTGTTGGCGGAGGCCCGGCGCATCGTGGCCGACTGGGACGCGGCGCTGTCCGGGCTGAGGGACCAGGGCGCCCTGGTCGGCCCGATCCGCCTGACGACAACCAACGACTTCGGGCGCAGCCAGCTGCGCCCGCTGCTGGACGCCTTCCAGCTCAGGCACCCGAAGCTGCGCCTGAGCCTGCTGCTCAGCGACAGCACGCTGGACCTGATCGGCGGGCAGATCGACCTGGCGATACGCACCGGCCCGCTGGCCGACTCCGGCCTGCATGCGCGCTTGCTGGTGCGCGGCGAGCGCCTGGTGTGTGCCGCGCCGGCCTACTGGGCCCGGCACGGCAAGCCCGCCCATCCGCGCGAACTGGCGGCGCACAACTGCATCATGCTGGCCCGGCCCGATGCGCCGCTGGCGGCCTGGCCCTTCCGTGAAGACGGCAAGGCCTTCAGCGTCAAGGTCAGCGGCGACCGCGAGGCCAGCGATGGCGGCCTGCTGCGCGAATGGGCGCTGGAGGGGCGCGGCGTGATCCTGAAAAACCGCTGGGATGTCAGCCAGGATCTGGCCGAGGGCCGCCTGGAGACCGCGCTGGAGGGCTTCGTCGCCGGGCAGATCGACCTGTTCGCGGTCTATGCCGGCCATCCGCCGAGCCGGCGGGTCGCCGCGTTGGTGGAGCACCTGGCCTCGGCCTTGGCTACCGCCTCGTCTTAGCCGCCTGGCTCGTCCCCTGCTTAGCGAAAGCTCGTAAGCTGCTTTCGCGGCGGGACGGATTATCAATAGGCGCCCCGGCTCCTACGATCTCTTCACTGCCCACCGCCATCGACGTGCGAACGGGCCGATCCACTGAAGAGGTCTCCCATGAACATCGATCTGAGCGGCAAGACGGCCCTCGTCACCGGTTCCACACGCGGCATCGGCCATGCCATCGCCACCGGCCTGGCCCGCGCCGGCGCGGCCGTGATCATCACCGGCCGCCGGCAAGAGGATGTGGACCAGGCGATCACGCGGCTGCGCGCCGCCGTGCCCGGCGCCCAGGCCCGGGGCTTCGCCGCCGATCTGGGAACGGCCGCCGGCTTTGACGCGCTGAAAGCGGCGGAGCCGACGGTGGACATCCTGGTCAACAACCTCGGCATCTTCAATCCCCAGCCCTTCGAGAAGATCGACGACGAGGAATGGGAGCGCTTCTTCCAGATCAATGTGATGTCCGGCGTGCGCGCCAGCCGCCACTATCTGCCGGACATGCGGCGCAAGAACTGGGGCCGCGTCGTCTTCATCTCGTCCGAGTCGGCCCTGAACATCCCGGCCGACATGATCCACTACGGCTTCACCAAGACCGGCAACCTGGCCGTCTCGCGCGGGCTGGCCAAGAGTCTGGCCGGCACCGGCATCACGGTCAACGCGGTGCTGCCCGGACCGACGCTGTCCGAAGGCGTCCACCAGATGGTGGCGCCCGGCGTCGATGCCGACGCTGCGCGGCGGCTCGCCGATGCCTTCGTCAAGACGCACCGCAGCTCGTCCATCCTGCAGCGGGTGGCCACGCCGGAAGAGGTGGCAAACATGGTTGTCTATGTCTGCTCGCCGCAGGCCTCGGCCACCACCGGCGCGGCGCTGCGCGTGGACGGCGGTGTCGTCGACACCATCGCCTGAACCCGCCACACCCACTCACTCACCCAGCCATCGCGCGCGCCGGCATCCGGCGCGCGCGCGGGCCCCGCTCATCCTCATCAACCACCGATCGAGACCATCATGACCAACCCTGTCCATCAAGCCATCCAGGCCCGCCGCACCACCCAGCTCTTCGACCCGCTGCGCGTGCTCGACGATGCGCAGATCCGCGAGCTTGTGCAGCTCGCCACCCTGGCGCCCAGCTCCTTCAATCTGCAGAATTGGCGCTTCATCGCCGTGCGCAGCCAGGCCGCCAAGGAGCGTCTGCGTCCGCTAGCCTGGAACCAGGCCAAGATCACCGAGGCAGCTGTGACTTTCATCGTCTGCGGGCAACTCGCCAGCCATGAGGTGATGGCGGCGCGTCTGGCCCCGTCGGTCGCCGCAGGCTTCATGCCGGCCGAAATGGTGGCCGGCTGGGAGGGCGCGGCCAAGAGCCTGTATCACGAGCAGCCGCAGCGCCAGCGCGACGAGGCCGTGCGTTCCGCCACCCTGGGCGCCGCCACGCTGATCCATGCCGCGCAGGGCGCGGGCCTGGGAGCGGCGCCGATGATAGGCTTCGACGCCGACGCGGTAGCGAGCGCCTTCGGATTGAGGGCCGACGAGATCCCGGTGCTGCTGCTGGCCGTCGGCCACGCCGCGCCCGGCAACTGGCCGCAAAAGCCGCGCCGCGCGCTCGACGAGGTGCTAGATCTGGTCTGACAAGCAGCGCGGCGGATCACCGCGGCAGATACAGCCGGTCCGAATACGTGGCCAGCCACTGCGGCCGGAAGGCCACGAAGATGGCCGTGAACATGCCGGTGATGAAGGCGTCGCCCCAGGCGCTGAGCCAGCGGCCCAGCATCAGGTCGGCCTCGCTCAGCGAGGCCATGCCGCCGTGCAGGGCCAGCGCCGCCGCGCCGCTGAGCGTGCCAGCCAGCAGGGTCGCGAAGAAGCCCCGGCCCAGGATGTAGACCATCAGATGCTGCGGCAGCCAGCGCCGCACGCCGGCGCCGAGTCCCAGCGCCAGCGTGGCCGGCAGCAGGCCCAGCCACACGCCGCGCTGCAGCGCCTCGGCCCACGACAGATCGGCCAGCCAGGCCGTCAACAGCGTCACCGGCACCAGCCCCAGCACCGCCAGCGGCCAGCCCGCCATCAGCAGCAGCAGGCAGGCCCCCGACAGCGGCTGCAGCACCGCCGACTGCGCGAGCCGGTCGGCGCTCCACAGCAACGGCATCCCCGCCACGCACCAGGCCAGCCAGGGCCAGGGCGGACCGCCCGGCGGCAGGCCGCGCCAGGGGCGCAGCGGCAGCGCGATGCCGAGGGCAGCCAGGGCCAGCAGGAGATTCAGGAGCCAGTGCATGGGAGGATTGTCGGCACTTGGGCCGCTAGCATCACCCGGGCGGGCCGATGCCATCGCGCCCCGCCCTTGCTGACCACTGCTCGTTCTTCTTTACCCTCCTCGTTCCTTCCGCACCTCCTGGAGTCGCCATGCCGCGCAGCACCGCCCCCGAATTCACCCGCGCCAAAGCCCGGCCGCCGGGCGCGGACTTCGCCGACTACTGCTGCGAGCTGCTGGGCAGCCTGGGCGAGGTGCAGGCCAGGCGCATGTTCTCGGGCTGGGGCCTGAGCGTGGACGGCCTCACGGTCGCGATCATTGCCTGGGACCGGCTCTACCTCAAGGCCAACGCCCAGACCCAGCCCCACTTCGCCGCCGCCGGCTGCCAGCTCTTCGAGTACGAAGCCCAGGGCAAGACCCGGCGCCTGCACTACTACACCGCCCCCGACAGCGCGCTGGAGTCGCGCGCCGCGATGCAGGCCTGGGCGGAGTTGGCGATGCAGGCGGCGATGGCAGCGAGGAAGCCGGCGGGGAGGCGGGGCGGGGTGGGGAAGGCGGGCAGGTTGGGCGGGCGCTGATGGAACGTCACTGCCCCACTAGGCAGTGTGACGAAGGAGATCGGCTCTAGTGGGTCAAGTGCTTGCGGGCACTGGGCCGTGTCAGGCCTTCAAGTCAGACCGGCGCCATCACGGTGTCAGCGGGACTTGGGAGCCCTTAAGCGCGGCTGCGATAACTGTGTGCAGGTTGCCCGTGCCGGGTTCGACCAGGCGCTCCGTCCACGCCACCTTCAGGGAGGCCATGGCATCGCCGAAGACCGCGTAGCAGGCCATGTTGTTCTGCTGGGCCGAGCAGTACACGATGCCCGCAAACCCCTGCGCATGGGCGTCCGCAGCGAGCTCCTGGGTATGCGCCAGACGCAATGACTGAAGCACGGGCCAGCTCGACGCATGCATCCTCAAATCGAGGAGCGTCAGCGTGCGGCTCGCCTGCACGCACAGGAGGCTCCGGCCTGTGATGGTTTGAATGGACAGGAAGGTCGTCTCGCGTCTGGCGAGAGCCTCGTAGGCTGCCGTGTCGGGCGCTTCGGCGAAATAGCCCACCGGCACGCCAGCGACATCGAAGCGGCCGTTCAGGAGTGTCGAGGGAGGGAGCAACAGCCTGCCGATCCGGACGGTGCCGGCGCGCACGCGGCTGCGCTGGATGCGGAAGAGCGCCGTGGGCGCGAGGAGATCGAACGCCGGGGCGTATTCGAGATCGGAGAGCTTCATGCGAATGCGTCAGGTGCCTTCCGCCGCAGCCAGGTCAAGCACGCGCTCCGTGAGGCCTTGCTCGATCGCCGCCCTGGGTGTCTTCCCGTCGAGGCCTCCGAGAGGGGTCTCCAGGAACGACAGGAGGGTCCACCCTTCGGTGGTTCCCAGGGCCTTGGAGAGCTTCGGGATTAGCTCCCAGAACTGCGGGTCGAACTGCCAAACGGGCAGCCGAAATCCTCGGCGGGTCTGGGTAAGGCCGATTGCTCGGCCCTTGGAGATCCAGGCGTTGATGGTCACGCGAGTGGTGGCGGCGATGCTGGCCGCGTCGTCTGTGTTCACCATGTCCGCGGCCTGCAGGCGCTCATTCCGAGCAGCAAGGCTGCTCGCCAGGAGCGACTTGGTCTGGGCGGCTGAGACATAGGGCGAGGGGCGCTTGGGCGCCCTGACAACGCGTGCGGTGTTGCGGACGGTGGAAATGGAGGAGGTGGCGGGCTTCATGAGTGAGCTCGAATCAGGGTGCATTGCGGGCGTTCACCTTGGCTGGGCTGAAGAAGCCAGCCAGCGCTCGGGCGAGAATGACGATGGAGTGACCGTTGTTGGGCTTCGGCGCGGGCTTGCGCAGCGGCAGCAGGCGGAGGGGCCTACGGTTCTCCGGGCCGGCGTTGAAGATGGCGGCGAGAGACTTGCAGCGGTTGCTGAATAACTCGACGAAGATGGGCAGCGTGTGGCGGCGCTCGATGATGCCGGCCACAGCCTGAAGGGCTGAGAGCACCTTGTCCAGTGAGTCTTTCAAGACGATCATCACGACCTCTATGACGGTAAGTTCGTTAAGTTCGATTATGCCGCGTGTAGCTCTCGTGGTCTACGGCCGCGGAAGTTGGGCAGAGGGGGAAGCCCCACCACCCTTTTCTGACTTGGCAGCGATGCGCTGCAGGTGCCAGCCACGCTGACCACGTGTCCCGGCCATGACCAACCGATCGGCGGCACTACGCTGCAACTGATGGCTGGAAAAGTTTAGGTTTGTCGGACACCTGCCCGGTGTCAGCGAAGCGTCGCGAACGACACCACCGTGAGGGCGGGAGTCGGACTAACCTAAACTGATCCGGTCTCTTTTCCAAGAAGCTGGTGCTATATTTTTTGCGCTATAGAGCGCACAGTGGCAGCTCGTGAGAAAGCGCGCTACTGGCATATCGAAATCATGGAATGGGTCCCTACGGTCTTCATCGCGTTCAAGGTCGGCGTGCTGAGCATTGGCATGTTCTACGCCGTCAAATGGCACTACGACCAAGGACAGAAGAAGGGGACGGAGACGCAGCGCGCCGTACTTCGCGCGAGCCTGAAGCTCGCCGCAGTGTTCGTGGTGCTAGTCGTCGTCCTGTTGCTCGTCACCTTCAGCGTTGGCACAAGCCTCGGCTTGGACTTGAACCTTCCATGATTGCAAAGGCTGTCATCGCGGCGCACGCCCTCGCAACTCCAGAAGCCACCGGTGCAGCCGCGGGAGTCCCAGGCCCCCGCCGCCCTACTCGTTCAACTTCTTGTTTATTTCTTCCAGTTGACGAGGGTTCCGAGTGGATTCCTTCAGTGCCGCCAGCGCCATCCTGTAGGCCACATGGCGCGCCTGTGCACTCGTCGCTTTCACGTCGGGCTGAACGCCGACATGCTCCCAGTTTGCCTTCGAGATGGGGTTGATCGCCTGCCCAATGGGAATGGCAGCGCGATACCCATGGCCCAGTTCGAAGAAGCGCCAAGGGTTCGCGCCCCCTTTGGTGGTTTCACCGACGATGGTTGCCCGACGCAGCTGTTTCAGGTTGTAGGCAAACTCCTCGGCGGCCGAAAACGTTTCGGCGCTGGTCAGGACGTACAGCGGCACATCCGTACGCCTTTTGCCGTCGATGTCTTCCAGGGTCCAGAATTCGGTGGTGGTGTTCGACGGCTTCCAATAGAAGCTGTTCAAGTGAACCTTGCCAGCCAGCAGATAGCTGCTGATCAGTCGCACCATATCGCCACTGCCGCCACCATTTTTCCTGAGGTCGAAAATGATGGCATCGGTGTCGGCAACCATGGCCATGACCGTTTTGACCCGGGTTCTCGAGGCGTCATTGACATTGTCGAAACCCCAGAAATCGACATAGCCGATATTGCCGTCAAGTATTTCGACTCTCTCAAAGCCAGAATTCTTTCGTCCCAGCTTGGCGAACCAGTCTTCGCCGCCAGCCCCCGCACTTGCGTGCTTCTGATCTCTCCACTGGACGCCAAAATGCTTGTCGAACCGGCGCAACGATGCGGTCAACAGCTCGGTCATTTCCTGGTGTGTTGAAACACTCTTCATCGAACCCGAACGAATCGCTTCATCCAGCGTCTTGTTGATCGCACCGACATGCTCGCTGAGTACGTAGTTGTCTCCTATCTCTTGCCTGAGCTTGCCTACGATCAGGTCTTTTTCCTGTTGCGTGATTGCGGCACCAGTAGCGAGCGAGGACATCGCCAGCGAGAAAGCAGCGGCAGCAGCAATGGTCTTGCTTATCAAGTTGCGACTCCATGGTTAAGGGCGTGAACGAACTCCCCTGATTGGAATCGAGTCTAAACCTGGGGCTCGGTTCAGCAGGCTTCTGCGCTGGTCGATGCGCCTCTGAGCCCATAGGCCGCAGTGACCGACCCGGTGGCCGCCCCGGCGTTCTGCAGCGCTGCCGCTGACAGTGCGGATTCGGCAAGCCGCGCCAGCGCCGGGGCGTCGTAGCCGGTCGCGATGAAGATCCAGTCCGCCGCCTGGTCGGCCAGGCCGCGTAGGCGCTGCTCGGTGGTCGGTGCGATGGCCGGCTTGTCGGTCTGAAGCAGTTGCGCGCCGACCAGACCCGGCTGCGCGGGAAGCGTCCGCACCAGCGCGCGCAGATGGCTTTGCAAGCGCTGCTGCTCGCCGGCCGCCGGTGAGCAGCGTAGCGTCAGCGCGTGGCCCGCCACGGTGCTCCCGCAGCTTTCCAGCACGCGGCATGGGCTGCGCACCATGGCGCGGTGCTGCGGCATCATTTTCTTCGACCAATCGCTGGGGGCGTTCAGGCGCGCCAGATAGTCCGGCGAGACCAGGGCCTCGTAGCTCGCCAGTTCGTACAGCACAAAGAAGCCCGGGCCGCCCTCGGCATCCGCCCAGCGCGATGCCCGCAGAAAACCCGGCAGCGCCAGCCGCTCCGGGAAGTGCTCGTGCGAGTGCCAGTGCTCGAACTCCTCGCGCACCTCGGCATCGATGTCCCACCACATCGCGAGCGCGGCTTGACCCAGCATCATGTGCTCCTGTCGGGATCGGGCGGCGCGAGCCGCAGCAGGCGCCGGAAGTGCTGTTCCAAGCGCGCCGCATCGGCCTTCAGGCCGGTGAACAGCTCGAACGCACCCACCGCCTGGCCGACGGCCATGTGGCCGCCGTCCATCGTTGCGCAAGCTCGGGCGCGGGCCGCCTTCAGCAGCTCGGTCTCGAGCGGAACGTACACCACCTCCGAGACCCATAGCGAGGGCTGCAAGAGCTCGGCGGCGAGCGGCAGGCCGGGCAGCTTGGCCATGCCGGTGGGCGTGGCGTGTATCAGGCCGCTCGCGCCTTGCAGGGCCTGCGCCGCATCGCCATGCGCGCTGACGCGAAACGGGTAGCGCAGGTTCAGCGCCTCGGCCAGCGCCTGAGCCCGCGCGGCGTCGGTGTCCACCAGGCGCAGCTGCGCCGCGCCCAGACTCAGCACCGCCTCGGCGATGGCCGAGCCGGCGCCGCCGGCGCCCAGCAATACGACGCAGCCGAGGTCGGCACCCGGGAGCGCTCGCCGGAAGCCCCAGGTCCAACCGGAGCCATCGGTGTTGTGGCCAAGCAGCCGGCCGCCGCGCACGACCACCGTGTTGACCGCGCCCATGGCCTGGGCCTGCGGTGAGAGTTCGTCGAGCAGCGGTATCACGGCCTGCTTGCAGGGATAGGTGATGTTCAGGCCGGCAAAGCCCATCATGCGGGCGGCGGCAAGCAGCGTCGGCAGCTGTCCGGGTGTTGCTCCACAGAGGTCCAGATCGATCAGCGGGTAGTGCAGGCGCAGCCCGTGCCGGCGCGCTTCCTCTTCGTGCAGGGCCGGACTGAGCGAGCGCTGGATGCCGGCGCCGATCAGGCCGAGCAGCAGCTTGTCGCCCGGCGTGTTCACCCGGTATACCCCGCCAGGCGCGGAAGCCACAGCACCATGTCCGGCCACACCGTCACCAGCGCGAGCGCGCCCAGCATGACCAGCAGGAAGGGAAGCACATCGCGCATCAGCACCGTCAGCGACACATTGGCGATGCGCATCATCATGAAGAGCAGCAGGCCATAGGGCGGCGTCACCAGGCCTATCATGATGTTCAGCACCGCCATCACGCCGAAGTGAACGGGATCGACGCCCAGCGCAGTGGCGGTGGGCAGCAGCACCGGCAGGATGACCAGGATGATGGTGGAGCCCTCCAGGAACATGCCCAGCCCCAGCAGGATCACATTGACCAGCAGCAGAAAGCCCAGCGCAGACAACTCCAGGCCCCGCATCGAGGCGCTGAGCGTGGCGGGGATGTTCTCCGAGGTGATGACGTAGTTGAACACCAGCGCGCCGGCGATCAGCATCCCGATCGAGATGCTCATGCGCGCGCTGGACAGCAGCGCTTCGTACAAGTCGCGCCAGCCCATGCTGCGGTACAGCCCGGCCGAGATCAGCAGCGCGTAGGCGGCGGCGATGCCGGCCGCCTCGGTGGGCGTGGTGATGCCGCTGTACATGCAGCCCAGCAGGATCACCGGCAGCATCAGCGCCGGGAAGGCCTCGCGCGTGATGCGGGGCATCTCGCGCAGCGGCGTCCTGGCCTCCACCGGAAAGCCGCGCCGCCGCGCCAGCCAGTAGATCAGCCCCATCTGCACCGCACCCAGCAGCAGCCCCGGCAGCACGCCGGCGATGAAGAGATAGCCGATCGAGCTGCCGGACACCAGCGCATACAGCACCAGCGGGATAGAGGGCGGCAGGATGGGCCCGATCACCGAGGACACCGCGCTGAGCGCGGCAGCGAAGCCCGGCGTGTATTTGCCGTCCTTGGTCATCATTGCCTGCATCAGCTTGCCCGAGCCGGCGGCGTCGGCCAGCGCGGAGCCCGACATGGTGGCGAACACACGGCGCTGCAGCACATTGACCTGGGCCAGCCCGCCGGGAAAGCGGCCGACGATGGCATTGCAGAAGCGCAGCAGGCGATCCAGGATGCTGCCGCTGCTCATGATGCTGGCGGCCAGGATGAACAGCGGTATCGCCAGCAGCAGGAAGCTGGAGTAGGTGCCGTTGAGCAGTTGCTCGGCGGCCGCGCCCATGTCCATGCCCTTGAGGTAGAGGTAGAGCACCGAGCCGCCGATCATCGCGTGGCCGACCGGCACGCCCAGCAGGCTCAGCGCGACGATGACGACCAGCGCCAGCGAGAAGGGGCTGTTCACAGCGCGGATGGCGGCGTGGGGGGCGTATCACCGCCCGGCGCGGCCGGGCCGCGGACCAGATGAAGCAGGCTGCGGGCCATGACGGCGACGGCAAACAGCAGGTAGATCGAGTACATCAGGTCCATGCGGATCCCCAGGTAGGCGCTTTTCTCGACCTTCATGAAGCTCACATAGGCCCAGGAGGCCGGCAGCGACATGCCGAACAGCAGGATCAGGCTCAGGGCGCCGATGCCGCCGACCACCCGGCGCGTGCGCCGGCTGGCCCGCTCGGCAAGAAGGTCGATGCGGATCTCGTCCTCGTCCTTCAGCACAAAGGCCGCGCCCCACAGCACCAGCCATAGCCAGGCCGCCAGCGACAGCTCGGTGGTCCAGCCCACCGGCCAGTTGAACAGATAGCGCATGGCGATCTGCAGCAGGAAGGCGACGAAGATCAGCGCGAGCAAGACCACCGCGACCGCTTCGGCGAAGCGGTGCAAGGAACGCATGAGCCGACGCAGCATCTCCAGCTCACTTCATCGCGTTGATCTTGTCGAGCATGCCGGCCGGCCATGTCTTGGCCTCGTCCGAGCCCAGATAGACCTTCTGGGCATGCTCGCGGAAGGCCGCGATATTGGGCACATAGACCTCCAGCCCCTGCTTGCGGAAGGTCTCGGCCAGCTCGGTCTCGCGCTTCTGGTGTTCGCTCGTGCTCCAGGCGATGGCCTTGTCGGCGGCGGCCTGGAAGGCGCGCTGCCGGGCCGGCGGCAGGCCCTGCCAGGTCTTCATGTTCACGGTGAGCAGATCGAAGGCCACCAGATGCGAGGTCAGCACGATCTGCGACATCACCTCGTAGAACTTCATGTTCTGCACATTGGGCAGCGGATTGTCCTGGCCGTCGATGGCGCCGGTCTGCAGGCCGGTATAGGTCTCGGCGTAAGCCATCGGCGTCGGATTCGCGCCGATCGAGCGGCCCAGCATCTGCCAGGTGTCGCCGGGCGGCATGCGCAGCTTCACGCCGGCCAGGTCGGCAGGCACGTTGATGCGCTTCTTGGTCTTCAGCCCCAGATGCCGGGTGCCGAAGAAGGTCGGGCCCAGGATCTTCACCTTGAGCTGGTCCTCCACCAGCTTCTTCATCTGCGCGCCCGCCTCGCTGGCGAAGAAGCTGTTGAGGTGGTTGGCATCGCGGAACAGATAGGCCGAGGTCAGCAGCGACCAGGCGGGCACCTGCTTGGAAATGTCCTGGGGCGAGATATTGCCCATCTCCAGGTTGTCGCGCTGCAGCGCGACCAGCTCGGTGCCCTGGCGGAACAGCGTCGAGTTCAGATGCATCTCGAGCTTGAAGTCGGCCTCGATGTCCTTGGCGAACATCTTCATCATCTCGGCACGGATGTCCTTGTCGGAAAACACGGCGGCGAAGCGCAGAGTGGCCGGCGTCTGCGCCCAGGCCGGCAGCATGGCCCCGGCGGCCAGCGCGGCGCCCGCGCCCAGCAAGCTGCGGCGATCGATGCACGAAGAAGGGTTCATGGTCGTCTCCTTTGGAATTGTGTTGAGGGCCGGTTCTTCACGGTGAGGCGGCCGCCAGCCGCTGGGCCAGCGCCCGGATCGCGAGCTCGTAGCCGAAGGCGCCGAAGCCGCAAATCACGCCGGTAGCGGCGAGCGACATCAGCGAATGCTGGTAGAGCGGATCGCGTCTATGGATATTGGTCAGGTGGACCTCGGCAATCGGCTGCTCCAGTGTCTTCAGCGCATCCAGCAGCGGGATCGACCGGAACGACAGGCCCGCCGGGTTGATCGCCAGCGCCGCTGCCCGCTCGCGGGCTTCCTGCACCCAGTCCACCATCACGCCCTCGTGATTGGTCTGCCGGAACTCGCAAGCCAACCCCAGCTCGGCGGCCACGCGCTGGCACAGCTGCTCGATCTGCTGCAGCGAGGTGCTGCCATACAGATGCGGCTCGCGTATGCCCAGCAGGTTCAGATTGGGGCCGTTGAGGATGTAGAGGGTGGCACTCATGGGCTTGATTGTTGGGCGCGGCCCAGAAAGACTTTCCATTCAGGAAACCTGTTTCACAATACAGGAATGACCCTCGCTCTGGAACGCGGACTGGCGCTGCTGGAACATCTGATCCAGCACCCGCAAGGCCTGCCCCTGACCCTGATCGCCGCCGAGCTGGACATGCCGCTCAGCGTCTGCCACCGCCTGCTGGCGGATCTGCAGCGCTACGGCTATGTGCGCCAGGCCCACAAGCAGGGCGACTATGTGCTGACGACCAAGGTGGTGTCCATGGGACTGGGCTTCCTCAGCAGCGCGGGCATCGTCGACATCGCCGAGCCGCTGCTGGAGCGGCTGGCGCAGGCCTCGGGCGAGCTGGTGCGGCTGTCTATCGTCGACGACGATCGCCTGACCTGGGTCGCCAAGTCACAGGGCATGCGGCAGACGGGCCTGCGCTATGACCCGGACATGGGCATGGACGCACGGCTGTCCTGCACGGCCTCGGGCCACGCCTGGCTGATGACGCTGAGCGATGAACGCGCATTCGAACTGGTCGCGCGCCAAGGCTTTGGCCAGCCCAGCGACTATGGCCCCAAGGCACCCACCACCATCAAGGCCCTGGTCGGTTTTTTGCACGCGGCGCGCGTGCGCGGCTATGCGCTGATCGACGAGGTGTTCGCGCCGGGCATGGCGGCGATCGCGGCTCCGGTGTTCTGTCGCCAGCAGGCGATCGGCGTCATCAGCATCGCCGGCCCCCGCACCCGCCTGAGCAGCGCGCGGGCCCGCGATCTGGTGCCCGCCCTGCTCGCCGCCACCGCCGAGCTCGGACCGATCAGCAACGCCTCCAGCCTGTTCGGCCGGCCGCCGCTGGGCAAGGGCTGAGCGGGGCGGCCCCTGCGAAAAGCCCGTTAAGCGCCCGCCCCGGGCCGGTGGACTCTCGGCCCCAGCTCGCGCAGCGCATCGGCGCCTATCCAGCGGGCGCTCTTCTCGGGCCGCTCACGCAGGCGCTCGGCGCAGGCGATCGCCGCCGGCAGCAGCGCATCCGAGCGCTTGCCGATCTGGCGCAGCGCCCAGTTGACGGCCTTCTTGACGAAGTTGCGCTCATCGTCGGCCGCCGCCTCGATCAGCGGCAGCAGCGCGATGAAGTCGGCAGCGGGCCGCTTCTTGTCATGCACCGCCATCACGGCCAGCAGCGCATAGCCGGCGCGCCGCACAAACTCCTCGCGGCTGGCGGCCCAGACGGGAATGCGCGCCCAGGCCAGCGGCGATTTGCGCAAGGCATTGTTGCAAGCCTGGTCGCAGACATCCCAGGCCGCCATGCCCTGGGTCCACCGGTCCATCTGCGCCAGCGTCAGCTTTGCCGGCTCGGCGATCAAGCCGGCGACGATCTGCGCGTCGGGGATGGCCGTGTCCCACAGCGCCAGCGCCAGTTCGTGGTCGCGGCCCAGCTGCCGGGCCACGTCGCGCATCTGCGGCACCGACAGGCCCAGCCGCCCCTCGCCCCCGATCGCAAAGCGCGCCAGCGCCTGCAGCGCCTCGGGTCGGGCTTGGGCCCGGATCAGCTGCAAGGCCTCGGCCAGCCTCTCGGACATACCTTCGGCAAGACCTGGCACCGTGGAGATGTTCATGGCCGTTAGCATAAGCGCAGCACAGGACAGCAGGCTGAAGCGCCACCGCCGATGAAATACGTCGTCTTCTTCCGCAATCTCAATCTGGGCCGCCGCAACTGCCCGGACAAGGCCTTGCTGGAACAGGCTTTCGAGGCGGCCGGCGCGCTGCGGCCGGCCTCCTTCCAGGTCAACGGCACCCTGGTCTTCGAAGCCCGCAGCGATGCGGCGGCGCGGCGCGTGCTGGCGGCGGCCTCGGCCCATCTGAACACGGCCTGCGGGCTGCGCGAGCCGGGCTTTCTGCGCCGGCTCGCGGCGGTGGCCGAGCTGGTCGACAGCCAGCCCTTCGCGAGCCAGCGGCTCGACGATGTCTACGACTGCTGCATCAGCTTTCTGTCCGCCGAGGCCGGCGAGCTGCCGGCACTGCCGCTGTGCTCGGCGCGCGGCGACGCCGAGGTGTTCGCCTATCACGCCGCCAGCCACACGGCGCTGGGCCTGAGCCGCCAGCTCGGCGCCAGCCCCGGCAGCAGCAATGCGCTGCTGGAGAAGACCCTGGGCACGCCGACGACGATGCGCAACTGGGGCACGCTGAGCCGGCTGGTGGCCAAGCACTTCAGCCAACGCTGAGCCTGGCCCCCGGCTACAGCAGCCCCATCGTCAGCGCCTTCAGCGTGGCGGCGGCGCGGGTCGTGCAGTCGAGCTTGCGGAAGATGTTCTCCAGGTGCGCGCGCACCGTGCTCGGGCTGATGCCCAGCGCACGCGCCGCCTCCTTATTGCTCTCGCCATGGCTGATGCGGCGCAGCACCTCGATCTCGCGGGCGCTCAGCGGCCCGGCCGGGTCGGCGGGCGTCGGCCTGGGCGACGCCGCCGGC
>NZ_JAQOWX010000080.1:0-28342 GCF_028462495.1 Paucibacter sp. XJ19-41 | reverse complement strand
GCGCGTCAGCGTGCCGTCGGCGCCGGCCACCGGCAGCGAGGCCATGAACTCCGGCATCACCGGGCTGGCATGGGCCAGCTGCAGCAGCCGCCCCAGCTGCCGGGCGCTCAGGCGCTGCTCGCGCGACAGGCCCGAGCCGTTCTCCAGCACAAAGGCCGAGTCCCCGAGCCTGGCCGACAGCCACAGGCGCAGCCGCTCCTGGGCGGCCGCCGGCGTGCCGCCGGCCAGGCTCAGCCACAGCATCTCGCTCATCAGATTGGCGCTGTACTTGTTGATGTCGCGCACCACCTCGGCCAGCGGCGGCGAGGCAAAGCTGAAGCTCGGTGGCGTGGCAGGGGCCACACCGGCCCTGACCTCGCCGAGCAGGCCGCCGCCCATCTCGCGCCACATCGCGGCGATCAGCCGGGCGTTGTAGCTGGCCGGGTCGGTATCGGCCAGCGGCCAGGACAGCTCGCCGCAGCTGGCCGGATAGCTGCCGGCAAAGCCCAGCGGCTGCCCGGCCTGCCATTGCAGGCGCAGCGCACCGCGCCAGTCGCCGCAGGCCCCGTCTTTTTGCAGCGGCACGCTGGCGGGTGCGGGCAGCGGCACATCGCTGGCAATCCAGGCCAGGCCGCGCGCCGGATCGGGCCGGAAGCTCAGCGTCTGGCTCTTGTAGTTCAGCAGCAGGGCCTCGGGCTGCACATTGCCGGGGCGCCAGGGCTCGCCGTCGAAATCGGCCGGCGTCAGCGGGCTCGGTGCGAAGCCGCTGTTGTCCAGCAGGATATGGCCGCGGATCTCGCGCACACCCTGGGCCCGCACCCGCTGCAGCAGCAACCACAGCCGCTCGCGCACCAGCTTGGGGTCGCCGACCCCCTTGATCACCAGATCGCCCTCCAGCACCCCGGTCTCCGGCCACAGCCGGCCCTGCAGCCAGACCGGGGTCTGCCAGGTCCAGGCCGGCCCGAGCATCTCCAGCGCCGCCAGCGTGGTGCCCAGCTTCATCAGCGAGGCCGGGTTCATCGCCTGATCGGCCTGCCAGGCCAGGCGCGGCGAGCCGGCACCGAGCTCCTGGATCCAGACGGCCAGGGCCTCGGGCGGCAGCTGGGCTTGACGCAGGATCTGGCCGACGCCGGCCGGCAGCGGCGCCGGCTGGGCCGGGGCAGACGCGGGGCCGACAAGCCCCGCAACAAGGCTCAGGACAAGGGGCAGGGCTCGCATGGCGGCGATGATCGCACGGCTACACTTGGCGCATGACTGTGTTGCTGGCCCTGGATAGTTCGACCGAAAGCATGGCGCTGGCCCTGTCCGGCCCGCAAGGACGCTGGTTTTTCGAGGGTGCCGGCGGTGCCCAGGCCTCGGCGCGGCTGGTGCCCGAGCTGATGGCCTTGCTGGCCGGTGCCGGCCTGCGCCTGGCCGATGTCGATGCGATCGCGTTTGGCAGCGGCCCGGGTGCCTTCACCGGCCTGCGCACCGCCTGCGCGGTGGCCCAGGGCCTGGCGTTCGGCGCGGCCAAGCCGGTGCTGTCGCTGGACAGCCTGATGCTGGTGGCCGAGGACGCCCGCCAGCAGGCCGGCGGCACGCTGGCCCAGGTCTGGGTCGCGATGGACGCCCGCATGGGCGAGATCTATGCCGGCGCCTATGCGCATGACGGCCGGCATTGGCGGGTCGAGAGCGCGCCGGCGCTCTACAGCCCGGCCGCGCTGCTGGCCCAGTGGCGCGAACCGCCGGCGGCCCTGTGCGGCAGCGCGATCACGGTCTTTCCCGAGTTGCAAGGCCTGGCCGCGCAGGCCTGGCCGCAGAGCCGCTCGCGCGCGCAGGCACTGCCGGCGCTGGCCGAGCAGGCCTGGGCCCAGGGCCTGCTGCTGGACCCGGCCGAGGCGATGCCGCTCTATGTGCGCGACAAGGTGGCGCAAACCACCGAGGAGCGCCTGGCCGCTCGCGCCGCATCATGATGCGGGGCGAAGTGATGAGCCCGGTGGGCAGCCGCCTGCAGGCGATGCAGGCCGGCGATGTCGAGGCGGTGCTGGCGATCGAGCAGCGCGCCTACGAGTTCCCCTGGTCGCGCGGCAATTTCATCGACTCGCTGTCGGCCGGCTACCTCGCCCAGGTGCTGCGTGCTGCCGACGGCAGCGTGCTCGGCTATTTCCTCGCGATGCAAGGGGTCGATGAGCTGCATCTGCTCAATATCACCGTGCTGCCCGAGTGCCAGGGCCAGGGCCTGGCCCGGCTGATGCTGGATGCCTTGCAGGCGCTGGCGCGCGAGCATGGCGGCGCGCAGATCTGGCTGGAGGTGCGGCAGGGCAACGAGCGGGCGCGGCGTGTCTATGCCCGTTACGGTTTCGCCGAGGTCGGCCTGCGTCGCGCCTACTACCCGGCCGCCGAAGGCCGGCGCGAGGACGCGGTGCTGATGAGCTTGCGGCTGGCGGAGGGCGCGGCATGAGCTGGAGCGAACGTCAGCAGGCGATGCTGGAGGCGATGGGGCTGCGGGTCTGGACCGCGCCGCCCGTGCCCGAGCCCGAGCCGACGGCACCCGAGCCTGTGCTGGCCAAGGTCGAAGCGCCGGCGCCGGTCCGGGTCGTCAGCGTCCTGCCGCAGATCGTGGTGCCTGTGCAGCCCGCCGAGCTGCCTCGGGCGCCGGCAGCGGCGGGCGCGGTGGCGGCCATGGATTGGACGCAGCTGCGCGAGGCCGTGGCCGGCTGCCGCGCCTGCGGGCTGTGCGAAGGGCGCAAGCACACGGTCTTTGGCGTCGGCCATGAGCGCGCCCACTGGATGGTGGTCGGCGAGGCGCCGGGCGAGCAGGAGGACCTGCAGGGCGAGCCCTTTGTCGGCCAGGCCGGCAAGCTGCTGGACAGCATGCTGCGCGCCATCGGCCTGACGCGTGCCGACGGGCCGCCCGAGAAGCAGGTCTTCATCGCCAACACCTTGAAGTGTCGGCCACCGCGCAACCGCAATCCCGAGCCCGAGGAGCTGGCGCAGTGCGAGCCCTATCTGAACCGCCAGATCGCGCTGGTGCAGCCGCGCATCATCCTGGCGATGGGGCGCTTCGCCGTGCAGTCGCTGCTGCGCAGCAGCGAGCCGATCGGCCGGCTGCGCGGGCGGGTGCACGAGTACCAGGGTGTGCCGCTGATCGTCACCTACCACCCGGCCTATCTGCTGCGCAATCTGGTCGACAAGGCGCGGGCCTGGGAAGATTTGTGTCTGGCCATGGACGTTCTTCAGCGCAAGACCTGACCCCCTGGGTTATAAAACAAGGGCCACGAGGAGACGCATGAAGCCCGCCGCCGCTGCCATCGACGAGTCCACCCGGGCCAGCTGGGAGCGGCTGCCATGTCCCGTGGCCGTGGTCGATGCGCAGGGCCGGGTGCTCGGCGCGAACGGGCTGTTCGCCGGCCTGAGGACGGCACCGGGCTGGGACTGGCTGGATGTCGAGTCGCGCGACGAGCTGCAGCTGGCCTGGCAGCGCCCGGCCGATTTCGAGCTGGAGCTGGCGCGTGCGCCAGGCCCAGGCTGGCTGGTCTGCCGCTCGCGCTGGGATGCCGCGCTGCAAGCCCATATCAGCGTCTGGCAGGACCTGCTCAGCAGCAAGGCGGCCGAGCAGGCCGCGCAGCTGCGGCTGCTGGCCGACCATGTGCCGGCGCTGATCGCGCTGTATGACGCGGTGACCCACCGCTGCCTGTTTGCCAACCGCGAATACGCCCATGCTTTCGGCTTCACCGAGCGCTCGGTGCTGGGCCTGACCTTTGCCGAGGTGATAGGCCCGGAGGCGGCCCAGCGCATCCAGCCCTATGTGGAACGGGTGCTGCGCGACAAGCAGCCGGCCCAGTACGAGCGCCAGCTGCTCGGCCCGGACGGCCGGCCGCGCTGGATCGAGGTGCAGCTGATTCCGCATCTGGACGCCCAGGGCCATTCGCTGGCCAGCTTTGTGCAGATCCTCGACATCACCAAGTACCGGCTGGCCGAGGCGGCGGTGCGCGAGTCCGAGGCACGGCTGGACAAGTTCATGCAGGCCTCGATGGAGGGCATCCTGTTTCACCGCGACGGCATCATCACCGACGCCAATCCGCCGCTGTGCGATCTGGTCGGCTACAGCCTGGAGGAGCTGGTCGGCCGGCCGGCGCTGGATTTCGTCGCGACCGACGAACTGCAGAAGGTCGGCCGGGTGATGAGCGAGGGCCGGGAGCTGCGTTACGAAAGTGCGGTGATGCATCGCGACGGCACACGCATCCCGGTGGAGTTCATCGTGCGCACCCTGGTGCGTGATGGCGAGCGCCTGCGCATGAGCATCGTGCGCGATATCCGCGAGCAGCTGGCGGCGCAGTCGCGCATCCACCATCTGGCCCATCACGACAATCTGACCGGCCTGCTGAACCGCGCGGCCTTCATGGAGCGCCTGGTGCCGGCGATGCAACGCGCCGAGCGTGGCGGGCAGCGCCTGGCCCTGCTGTTCATCGACCTGGACAATTTCAAGCGCGTCAACGATTCGCTGGGTCATCTGGAAGGTGACAAGGTGCTGGTGACGGTGGCCCGGCGCATCTGCGACTGCCTGCGTGCCAGCGATCTGGTGGCGCGCTTCGGCGGCGACGAGTTTGTCGTGCTGCTGGACGATATCCATCAGCGCGACGATGTGCTGGTGGTGCTGATGGCCCTGCTGTCGGTGGTCGAGGTGCCGGTCAGCGTCAACGGGCGCGACCTCTTCGTGACGCCCTCGATCGGCATCGCCGTCTACCCCGAGCATGGCGACAGTGCCGAGGAGCTGATCCAGCATGCCGATACCGCGATGTATCTGGCCAAGTCCGATGGCCGGGCCAGCTACCGCTATTTCGAGCCGGCGATGGCGGCGCGCGCCTATGCCGATCTGGTGCTGGAGAGCGAGCTCAGCGAGGGCCTGGCGCGCGGCGAGTTCCGCCTTCACTACCAGCCCCAGGTCGATGCGCGCGACGGCCGCCTGGTCGGCGCCGAGGCCTTGCTGCGCTGGCAGCATCCGCAGCGCGGCCTGCTGAGCCCGGACGCCTTCATCGGCGTGGCCGAGCGGCATCGGCTGATGGTGCCGCTGGGCGAGTGGGTGATGCGCGAGGCGGCCAGGCAGTCGCGGCTGTGGCATCAAAGCGGTGTCGCGGCAGTGCCGATCGCGGTCAATCTCTCGGCCATGCAGTTTCGGCTCGAGCGCTTTGCCGATACCGTGCGTCAGGTGCTGGCCGAGGCCGGCGTGCCGGGCGCGTGGCTGGAGCTGGAGCTGACCGAGCGCATGCTGATGGACGATATCGGCACGGCCCCGGCCACGCTGACCGCGCTGCGCGCGCTGGGCCTGTCGATCTCGGTCGACGATTTCGGCACCGGCTACACCTCGCTGGCCCATCTGACCCAGCTGCCGCTGGACAAGCTGAAGATCGACCAGGGCTTTGTCGCCAAGCTGCCCGGCGATGCCGGTGCGCTGGCCATCACCCGCGCCATTGTGCAGATGGCCCAGGGCCTGGGCCTGCGGGTCGGTGCCGAGGGCGTGCGCAGCCGCGCGCAATGGCAACTGCTGGCGGACTGGGGCTGTGATGATTTGCAGGGCGAGCTGATCGCCGCCTCGATGTCGGCCGAGCAGTTCGAGGCCTGGCTGCACAGCCGCCAGAGCGCCCTTCCTACAATGGCGCAATGACAGCGCATGAAGGCAGGCCCACCCCCCTGCAGACCCTGATTCGCGAAGCCATCGCCGAGGCCGGCGGCTGGCTGGGCTTCGACGACTTCATGGCCCTGGCCCTGTATGCGCCGGGCCTGGGCTATTACAGCGGCGCGCGGCAGAAGTTCGGCGCGATGCCCGCCGATGGTTCAGACTTCGTCACCGCGCCCGAGCTGTCGCCCTTGTTCGGCCGGGCGCTGGCCGCCCAGCTCGAGCAGGCGCTGACGGCCACCGCCACCGACACCGTGTTCGAGTTCGGCGCCGGCAGCGGCGCGCTGGCGGCGCAGCTGCTGCAGGCCTTGGGCGAGCGCGTGGCGCGCTACTGCATCGTCGACCTGTCCGGCTCGCTGCGCGCGCGCCAGGCCGAACGCCTGGCCGCCTGGGGCGACAAGGTGCAGTGGCTGGACGCGCTGCCCGAGCGCTTTGCCGGCGTGGTGGTCGGTAACGAGGTGCTGGACGCGATGCCGGTGCAGCTGATGCGCTTCGATGGCCAGCAGTGGCTGGAGCGCGGTGTCATCTGGACGGGGGCAGGTTTGGCCTGGGGCGAGCGCGAAACCGGGCTGAGCCTGCCGGCCGAGGTGGCCAATGACCCCTACCCCGGCGGCTATCTGACCGAGCTGCACGCGCAGGCCGAGGGCTTTGTGCGCACGCTGGCCGCCGGCCTGCAGCGCGGCGCGATCTTTCTGATCGACTACGGCTTTCCCGAGCGCGAGTACTACCACCCGCAGCGCGCCGGCGGCACCGTGATGTGCCATCACCAGCACCGCGTCGATGCCGATCCGCTGGCCCTGGTCGGCGAGAAGGACATCACCGCCCATGTCAATTTCACCGGCATCGCGCTGGCCGGGCAGGACGCCGGCCTGACCGTGCTGGGCTACACCAGCCAGGCCAACTTCCTGATCAACTGCGGCCTGACCGAGCTGCTCTGTGAGGCCGACCTGGCCGGCCGCGCGATGGCGCACCGGCTGATCGCCGAGCATGAGATGGGCGAGCTGTTCAAGGTGATCGGCTTCGTTGCGGGCGAGAGCTTCGAGGCCCTCGGCTTCGCGGCGGGCGACCGCTCGCACATGCTCTGAGCGAAGCCCCGCCTCAGATCGGGGTCAGTGCTTGCAGCGCCTGCAGGCGCGCGGCCTGCACCGCGCGGCCGATCGCCGGCCCGGTCTTGCCGGCCGCCAGTGCGGCGGCGCTGACGGCGCCCAGATCGAGGGCCAGCAGCGTCTGCAGATCGCGCTGCAGCAGCGGTCGCTGCGGGTAGGGCCTGTCCTCCAGCCCGAGCCGGCCGCGCGCATCGCACTCGCAGGCCAGCAGCAACTGCTCGAAGCGCTCGGGCCGGCGCCAGGCATCGCAGCGCTCCAGCAGGCGCAGCCTGGCCTCCGGGCCGAAGCCCCCGCTCTGGTGCACATGGGTGTGCTCGCGCGCCATCAACTCGGCCAGCTCGCGGCAGTCGGTCGGCACCCGCCAGCGCTCGCTCAAGGCGCGGGCCAGCGGCACGCCGCGGCCCTCGTGGCCGATATGGCGGGGCAGGGCCTCGGCCGGCGTCAGCCCCTTGCCCAGGTCATGGCAGAGGCTGGCATAGCGCACCGGCAGCGGCACCGCGAGCCGGGCGCAGGTGTCGAGCACCATCAGCAGATGCACGCCGGTATCGATTTCCGGGTGATGGGCCTCAGGCTGCGGCACGCCGAACAGCCGCTCGATCTCGGGCGCCAGCCGCGCCAGCGCGCCGGCCTCGCGCAGCACCGCCAGCATGCGCGAGGGCCGCTCCTCCATCAGCCCGCGCGACAGCTCCTGCCAGACCCGCTCGGCCACCAGCGCATCGACCTCGCCGGCCGCCACCATGCGGCGCATCAGCGCCATGGTTTGCGGCGCCACCGTGAAGTCGGGCAAGCGGGCCGCGAAGCGCGCCAGCCGCAGGATGCGTACCGGGTCCTCGGCAAAGGCCTCGGAGACATGGCGCAGCACCTTGTCGGCCAGATCCTGACGGCCGCCATAGGGGTCGACGAGGGCGCCGGCCTCGTCCTCGGCCATCGCATTGATCGTCAGATCGCGCCGTGCCAGGTCTTGCTCCAGCGTGACATCGGGCGCGGCATGGAAGGCGAAGCCGTGATAGCCGGGCGCGGTCTTGCGCTCGGTGCGAGCCAGCGCGTACTCCTGATGGGTCTGCGGGTGCAGAAAGACCGGGAAGTCGCGCCCCACCTGCAGATAGCCCTGGTCCAGCATCTGGGCCGGGCTGGCGCCGACCACGACCCAGTCGATGTCCGAGACCGGCCGGCCCAGCAGAGCGTCGCGCACCGCGCCGCCGACACGATAAGTTTTCATCCGGCCATCTTAGGTCGGCGCCCGCCCCCCGCGAAAAGGGGGTTCAATTGAGGGGGGTGTCCGGCTACATTCGTGCCCGAGACCTAGGGGAATTCCCTGGGTTACAAGGCCGCGAGGCCCAAGAACATCCAGAGGGATTCATGAAAATCAAAGCAATTGTTGCTGCCGCATTGCTGGCAGTGGGTGGTGTCGCTTCCGCAGCCGATACCAATTGGGGCAACCATGACGCCTTCGAAATCGGCTTCAATGCTGGCACTGGTGCGGGCAGCCTGATCAGCGACAAGTACAGCTTCAGCCTGGCCAGCACGGCCGGCGTGCTGGCGGTGGCGGTGTCCAACGACGGCGGCATCCTCAACCTGGCCGAAGGTCTGGTCACGCTGTTCAAGGTCGGCGAGGCCGCGGCGCTGGGCTCGTTCAGCTTCGATTCGGCGGCCGTCAACTACTCGTTCGGCTCGCTGGCCGCTGGCGAGTATTTCTACACGGTGTCGGCCAAGGTGGCCCCCGGTGCCCTGGCTGGCACCTATCAGCTGAACTCGCAACTGGCCCCGGTGCCGGAACCCGAGACCTATGCCCTGATGCTGGCCGGTCTGGCCGCAGTGGGCTTTGTGGCTCGCCGCCGCAGTATCAAGGCCTGAGTTTTCTCGGCCATATGAGAAGGGCGCCAGTGGCGCCCTTTTTTCATGTCCGCGCGCTGCGGTAGGGTTCCTCGCAGTCTAGAAAATCCTGCTCCGCCAGCGCGTCGCTGATCCAGTCGGCGACGCCGGGCGCCTGGCGCACGCGCTGGGCATAGGCGGCGCTGGCGGGCGACAGCGGCAGGCCGTAGCTGTGGATGCGCATCACCACCGGCGCGAAATAGGCGTCGATGGCGCCGAACTCGCCGAACAGGAAGGGGCCGCCGCTGGCCGCCAGCTGTTCGCTCCAGATCGCATCGATGCGGGCCAGATCGGCGCGCACCTGGGGCTGCTCGGCCAGCAGGCGGGTGCCGACCTCGGGCAGGCTCGCTTCGATATTCATCGGGCAGTTCTGGCGCAAGGCGCCAAAGCCGGCGTGCATCTCGGCGCAGATGCTGCGGGCACGGCTGCGCTGTCTTGCATCGCGCGGCCAGATCGGCAGCTCGGGATGGCGCTCGGCGATGTGCTCGGCGATCGCCAAGGTGTCCCAGACAGCGAAGCCTTCGTCCTCGATCAGCACCGGCACCTTGCCGGTCGGCGTGTAGCGGGCCAGCTCGCGGTAGAAGTCCGAGCCGGGCGCGAAGTCAAAGCGCAGCTTGCGTTCCTCGAAGGGGATGCCGAAGGCCTTCAGCAGCACCCAGGGGCGCATGGACCAGGAGGAGTAGTTCTTGTTGCCGATGATCAGATGCATTGGGGGTTTCCTCGTCAAAACCCCGTCATCCTAAGCGGCGCCATGCGTCTCGTGGGTGAGGCTTGCGCAAGGGATTGATGCGCCCGCCGCACGCGAACGGCGCGCCAGGATCTCAGCGTCCGGCGCCGGCACGCCAGCGGTCCAGCCGCGCCAGGCCCAGCCCGCTGCCCAGATAGGTCGGCACGATGGCGGAGGCCGCATGAGCCTGGATGCCCAGCTCGGCCAGGCCCGGCAGCTGGCCGCCGGCCACATTGGGCAGCTGCATCGAGGCCAGGTTGTCGCGCGACATCAGCGGCTCGCCGGGCAGCAGCTCCAGCGCGACGGCCTGCAACCAGGCCAGCGGTCCAGGCAGCGGCAGGATAGGGCGCGAATGGCCGACACAGCGCCCGGCCAGCCGCACCAGCTCGGCCAGGCTGGCCACCTGGGGGCCGGCCAGTTCATAGGTCTGGCCCACCGTGTCGCCGTCGACAACGCAGCGCACGATGGCCGCCGCCACATCCTCGACCCAGACCGGCTGGAAGCGCGCCTTGGCGCCGGCCAGCGGCAGCAGCGGGAACAGCGTCTGCAGCCGCGCGAACAGGTTCAGGAAGCGATCACCCTGGCCGAAGATCACCGAGGGCCGCAGCAGGGTCAGATCCAGGCCCTGCATCTGCGCGGCGGTCTGCAGCGCGGCCTCGCCATGGGCCTTGGAGCGCAGATAGCGCGAGGGTGCCTGGTCCGACACGCCCAGCGCGCTGACATGGATCAGCCGGCGCACGCCGCTGGCCCTACAGGCCGCGGCCAGGCGCTGCGGCAGCTCCACATGCACATGCTGGAAGGCCGCCTCGCTGCCTTGCAGGATGGCGACCAGATTGATCACCGCATCCTGCTGAGCCAGCAGCGCGCGCAGCTGCGCCTCGTCGAACAGATCGGCCTGCAGCACCGTCAGCCCCGGCAGCGACTGCACCGCCTGGGCCGCGCGCAGGCGCCGGGTCGGCACGGTGATGCGGGCGGCGCCGCCGAACTCGCGCACCAGCTGCTCGCAGACCGAGCGGCCGACAAAGCCGCTGCCGCCGAGGACCAGCACGCGAGGATTGCCGGTGCTCATGGCAGGTCCTGATTGATGGGCGCAGCGCCGGCCGGGCCGATCAGCCGGCCCAGGCGCGAGCGCAGATCGGGCGGCTCGGTGCCCAGCAAGGCGGCGTAGATGGTCGCGTTGGAGAGCACGCGCTTGACATAGTCGCGGGTCTCGTGGAACGGGATGTTCTCGGCCCAGATCGCTGCATCCAGCGGCGGCCCCTGCCGCCAGCGGCGCGGGCGCGAGGGGCCGGCGTTGTAGGCGGCGGCGGCCATCGCCATCGAGCCGCCGAAATCATCGAGCACCAGCTTCAGATAGCGGGTGCCTATGCGCAGATTGAAATCGCGGTCGGTCAGCAGCTCGGGCCGGTAATCGATGCCGACCTTCTTGGCCGTCCAGCGCGCGGTGCCGGGCATCACCTGCATCAGACCCGAGGCGCCGACATGGGAACGCGCATCGCTGACAAAGCGCGACTCCTGGCGGATCAGGCCGTAGACATAGGCCGGGTCCAGCCCGATCTCGCGGGTCTGCGCCAGCAGCTCGTTGCGATAAGGCGTCGGAAAGCGCTGGGCCAGATCGATCTCGCCGCGGCTGCGCTCGCTGGTGTTGATGCAGCGGTCCCAGACCTCGCGGTCGCAGGCGATCTGTGCGGCGGCCAGCAGCTCGCGGTCGCCCATGCCGCGCAGGCTGAAGTTCCACTCGCGCACCCCTTCGCTGCGCAGCCCGGCCGCGATCAGCGCCAGCGCCCGGCTCAGGCCCGGGTGGTTCAGGGCCTGGGCCTTCTCGGCCGCGCTCAGCGCCAGCGGGGTGGGCGGCAGCGCGGTGCGCTGGCCCAGCTCCTCGGCCGCCAGCTTGCCGTAAAAGCTCAGCGGCGAGGCCAGGCCCTGCAGCAGGCGCTGGGCCTCGGCCTGCTTGGCGGCGGCGCTGCTCTGCTTGAGCGCACGCGCCTTCCAGAATTGCCAGGTCGGGTCCTGCTGCTCGGCAGCGCTCATCAGCTCGATGGCGCGCAGCAGCAGGGCCGGGCGGCCCGCGCCGTCATCGGCGCGCAAGGCCGCGCGGGCGGCCCGCGCCAGGGTTTCGTCGCTCCACTCGGGCGCCTTCTTGCCCTGCAGCTTCAGCGCCTTGTCGTAGTAGTCGGCCGCCTCGGGCTGCAGCTTGAAGGCGGCCGAGCGACCGATCTGGGCCCAGACCCAGGCCGCCAGCTCATGCGGCAGCTGGCGTTCCCAGCGCTTGTTCATGAACTCGGCCGTCACCTCGGCGTCGTTGGCGGCGCTGCGTATCAGGGCCAGCGTGGTCAGCTCGTCCTGCTGGCGGTTGTTCGCGGCGGCCTTGCGGGTCAGGTAGCGGCCGGCGTTGTCGAGCAAGGCCTTGACCTCGGCCTCGACCGGCTTGCCCAGCAGCCGGGCGGCCGCCTGCATCGCCTGCGGCCGGCCGGCCTCGGCCGACAGGCGCAGCTTGAGCCAGACATCCTCGGCGTCCAGGCGCTTGGCCTCATACAGTGCGCCGGCCATCAGCTGGCAGCCGTCGTCGGCATCGCGCTGCGCCAGCCAGGCCGAGCGGGCCGACACGCGCACATCGCGGCCGGCCAGATGCTCGGTCAGCAGCGCGTAGCAGCTGACCTGGCGGTCGTCATTCATCTTGAAGCGCGGATAGTCCTGCGCGAAATTGGCCCAGTCGCGGCGCCGGCCCAGCTCCAGCAGCCAGTCGTTGCGCAGGCGGTCCTCGACATAGCTGCCCGGCCAGCGGGCGTAGAAGGCCTCCAGATCGCTCTGCTGCAAGTCCTTGAGCCGCAGGCCCAGCTCCCAGTAGTCGATCCAGGGGGCCAGCGGGTACTGGCGTTCCAGCGCGCTGGCCTTCAGCGCGGCCAGGCGCTGGCCATCCCTGGCACGCAAGGCCTCGCGGGCCTCGGTGATCAGCTCGGGTTTCGCGGCCGGCTGTGCAAGACTTGTCCCTGCCGCCAGGCCCAGCGCCATCAGCGCGGCCAGGGTCCGCCGCCCAGCTTCATATACTGCCAACAACATTCTTTCCTTCATCGGTGCTTCGGTGTCCCAGACTTCTACAGTACCCCATGAACGCGCCGCGCTGCGCACTCATTTGCTGGCCGCGCGTGCGCAATGGCTCGCTTCCACGCCCGGCCAGGCCGCAGCGGCCGCCTTGGCGCAGCGTCTGCGCGAGCTGCTGGAGCAGCTGGAGCCGCAATGCCTGGGCCTGTACTGGCCGCTGGACGGCGAATTTAACGCAGTGAGCGATCTGCTGGCCCATGCCTTGCCGGAGCCGCCGGTGCTGGCCCTGCCCTATGNGGAGCCGCAATGCCTGGGCCTGTACTGGCCGCTGGACGGCGAATTTAACGCAGTGAGCGATCTGCTGGCCCATGCCTTGCCGGAGCCGCCGGTGCTGGCCCTGCCCTATGCCTACCAGGCCTCGCGCCGGATGGACTACCGGCGCTGGGACGGCAGCCCGCCGGCCGTGCAGGACGAATGCGGCATCGCCAGCTGCGCCGGCGCGCCGGTGCAGCCCGATGTGGTGCTGGTGCCCTGCGTGGGTTTCACCCGCGAGGGCTACCGCCTGGGCTACGGCGGCGGCTATTTCGACCGCTGGCTGGCCGCCCATCCGGGCGTCACGAGCGTGGGCCTGGCCTGGAGCTGCGGCGAGGCGAGCTTCGCCGTCGAGCCGCATGACCAGGCGCTGACCCTGGTGCTGACCGAGCACGAGATCATCAGCCCCTGAGCTCTTCCGCCTCGCCGATATCGCGCCGCGACTGCGCGGCCTGCGCCAGTATCCAGTCGCTGAACTGCTGGACCTCGGGCCGGTGGCGGCCGTGGCGGGACAGCAGCAGCCAGTAGGCGTAAGGGCTGTCGAGCCGGCCCTCGGGGCCGAAGGGCTCGATCAGATCGCCGCGATGCAGCTGCTCGCTGACCAGGGCCAGCCGGGCCAGCGCCACCGCCTGGCCGGCCAGGGCCGCCTGCACCTGCTGGTAGGTGAAGTTCAGATACATCCAGCGCCGCGGTTGCAGGCCGCCCTGGCCGTGCTCGCGCAGCCAGCGCCGCCAGCTCAGGTATTCGGCGCTGGGGCGCTGGTCGTCCTCCTCGGCCAGCGTGTAGCGGGCCAGATCGGCCGCGCTGGCCAGCGGCGGCACCTCGCCCTGCGCGGCCTGGCGCGCGAGCCAGGGGCTGATCACCGGGGTCAGGGTCTCGCCGAACAGGCGCTGCGCCTCGCTGCGGTCGGCGAGCTGGCCCGGTGAGGCATAGCGCAGCGCGATGTCGACCTCGCTGTCGTCGAGCTCGACCACGGTATCGTGGGCCGAGACGCGGATGTCGATGTCCGGATGCTCGCGCTGGAAGGCCTCCAGCCGCGGGATCAGCCACAGCGAGGCAAAGGAGGCAAAAGTGGTCACATTGACGACCTGGCGGCCGCGTGTCTGGCGGATCTGGCGCACCGTGCCGTCGAGCTTCTCCAGCACCGCGACGGCCGTGCCCTGCAGGGTGGCGCCATCGGCGGTCAGCTCGACATGGCGGGTGCCGCGCAGGAACAGCGTGCAGCCGATCTCCTCCTCCAGCGTGCGGATCTGGCGGCTGATGGCCGACTGGGTCAGGTAGAGCTCTTCGGCGGCGGCGCGAAAGCTCAGCAGGCGTGCCACCGCCTCGAAGGCGCGCAGCGGACCGATCGACAGCGGACGTTGGCGGAGCGGCTTACTCATGAGCAAATGGTATCAATCCTGCGCGCTCATCTCATTGGACGATGATTCGGGTAGTCCCTAGTATTCACCCATGCCAAGCAGCTGTTGCTGCCGCAGAGCCAGGGGAATCAATCATGAGCAAATTGCAATCCACAGTCGCACAAGCCCAGTTCACGCAATCGGTCTGGTCCCTGCCGTCCGGCGAGGCCCTGAGCCTGGAGATCGGCCCCGGTGCGCGCGAGCTGAGCGTGGTCGAAGGCCGGGTCTGGCTGACCCAGGCCGGCAGCCTGCAGGACATCTGGCTGGAGCCGGGCCAGAGCGTGTCGCTGGCCTCGGGCAGCCAGATCGTGCTGGAGGCCTGGCCGAGCGCGCAGTTTCAGCTGCTGGTGCCGCCCAGCGCCTGCCCGAGCCTGGCGCGTCGTGCCCGGCCGGCCGCTGCGGCCAGCAGCGCGGCCTGGCTGAAGCCGGCCGGCCTGGCGACCGCCTGAGCCTTGCGCTATCGATAAACCCGCTCACGCGGCGGGTCGGGGCTCCCGCACAATCGCGGCACCGCAGCACTTGGATGGAGCCCCGCGTGGATGTCAATGATCGAGCCGCCCTGCGCCGCAAGCTGATTCAGGACCGGCTGGACCTGCCGGACCGCCTGGCGCTGGCCGAGCAGCTGCAAAGCGTGCTGCGTGTCTGGCTGGTGCGGCGCCGCGAGAGCACCATCGGCGCCTACTGGCCGATCAAGGGCGAGTTCGATCCACTGCCGGCGCTGTACCGCTGGAGCGAGGCCGACCCCCAGCGCCGGATTGGCCTGCCGGTCGTCGACAAGGAACACGGCACCCTGCGCTTTCATGTCTGGTATCCCGGCTGCCCGATGGAGGAGGATGCCTACGGCATTCCCAAGCCCAAGGACACCGAGGTCTTCGAGCCCCAGCTGATGATCGTGCCCTGTCTGGGCTACGGCCCCTGCGGCCTGCGCCTGGGCTATGGCGGCGGCTTCATGGACCGCACCCTGGCCGGCCTGACGCCGCGCCCGGCCACCGCCGGTGTCGGCTATGCCCATGGCTTTTTGCCGCTCTTGAAGGCCGAGCCGACCGATATGCCGGTCGACGCGATGCTGACCGAGGAGGGCGTGGTCTGGGATGTGAACGGCTGATCGACAGACAATCCGCAGATGAATGATTCCTCCTACGCCCAACACCTGAGCCGGCTGCAAGCGCAGGCCGAGAGCGCGCTGGCCCGCAGCGGCTTCGATGCCTTGCTGATCGCCGCCGGCATCGAGAAGTACGCCTTTCTCGACGACCGGCCCTATCTGTTCCAGCCCAATCCGCATTTCAAGCACTGGCTGCCGCTGACCGCGCATCCGCACAGCTGGCTGCTGGTGCGCCCGGGCCACAAGCCGCGCCTGGTGTATTACCAGCCCGATGATTTCTGGCATGTGCCGCCGGCCGACCCGAGCGGCGAATGGTTGCCCCATGTCGAGCTGTGCGTGATCGGCCGGCCTGAAGATGCGCCGGCGCATCTGCGCGTGCCGGGCCGGCTGGCCATCATCGGCGAGGCCGATGCGGCGCTCGACGGCCTGGTGCCCAACAATCCGGCGGCGCTGCTGAACATGCTGCACTGGCAGCGCGCGGTGAAGAGCGGCTACGAGCTGGAACAGATGCGCGCCGCCTCGCGCCGTGCGGTGCCGGCCCATAGTGCCGCCAAGGCCGCCTTCGAGGCCGGCGCCTCGGAGCTGGACATCCATCGCGCCTATCTGGCCGCCAGCGGCCATACCGACCGTGACCTGCCCTACAGCAATATCGTCGCGCTCAACGAGCACGGCGCGGTGCTGCACTACCAGTATCAAGACCCGACCCCGCCGGCCCAGTCACGCTCGCTGCTGATCGACGCCGGCGCCCAGGTCAATGGCTATGCCTCGGACATCACGCGCACCTGGAGCGGCTGCGACGAGCGCTTCGATGCCTTGCTGGCGGCGATGGAGGCGGCCCAGTTGGCCCTGGTCGACGAGGTGCGTGCCGGCGTCGACTACCGCGACATCCACCTGAGCACGCACCGCCGCATCGCCACCATCCTGGCCGAGCAGGGCATCGTCCGCATGAGTGCCGAGGCTCTGGTCGAGCAGCGCGTCACCAGCACCTTCTTCCCGCACGGCATCGGCCATCTGCTGGGCCTGCAGGTGCACGATATCGGCGGCTTCATGGCCGACGACAGCGGCGCGCTCGCGCCCAAGCCCGAGGGCCATCCCTATCTGCGCCTGACGCGCCGGCTCGAGCCCGGCATGGTGGTGACGATAGAGCCGGGGCTCTACTTCATCCCCACCCTGCTCAACAAGCTGCGCGCCACGCCGGCCGGCAGCGCGGTCAACTGGGGCCTGGTCGAGCACCTGGCCCGCTTCGGCGGCGCGCGCATCGAGGACGATGTGGTCTGCCGCAGCGACGGCGCGCCGGAGAACCTGACGCGGGATGCGTTTGCGGTGGTGGGGTGATGAAGGGTGGGGCGCGAGGGGGCGGGGGTGACTGTGAGAAGCTGATTCAAGCCGGTCGAAACTCGCTGGCGATTGTCCAAAGCGGACGTCGAGGGGCGCGAACTCTCCCAAGTTGAGCGAGAACCCGCCTAGGCCTATCGGCCCATTGCCTGTTCTTCGAGTCCTGAGCTCAGTCAACATAGTCGAAATGAGCGGGTTCTCCATCCCACGCGCTGTATAGGTGCCTGCCATCCCAGTAGCTAACGCGGCCGCCCTCGTGAATCTTGCGCTTTGCCCGCCACACGGTCTCGGCGCGGTGGTGACCAAGAGCATCCTCGCCGAACGACGGTACTTCTGTCCCTCGCTGTCCGTAGCCATCGTGTGTCACCGTGCGGCGAGGTAGGGACATCAACAGCGCGGCGTGTTTGGTCTCCTTAAGGACCAGCGCGAAGGTGTTGTGGGTCATGTTGTACCCCCAGGTCGTGTGCAGTACCCTTGGGTCGGCGGCCAGGGACACCTGATGCAATAGTCGGTCGACGTTTTCTCTGGACACGAGCGAAGACTTGTCCTTGACGATTCCGTTCGTCGCAGTCGTGCACCACTGCGCTACGTCCGCAGTCGTCGCGAGTTCGATGACGTTTCCTGCTCGAGCGGCAAACCGCCGCGCGCTCGGCAAATAAGTCGAAGTCGTGACGAACATCCCCCTCGGCGCCTCTTCGACGGCCATAACACCTCGAAGCGCCGCGACGGCGTCTAGTTCAATCTTGCGGTGGGGCGCATACCGTTTGGCCTGGACGAGCGTGAGGACGTCCCCCAGCGGACCGCGTTGCCAAAGACGAATGTCAACCCCACCGTCTCCGGAGCCCGGTCCCAACTCTGTAGTGAATCCCTGGCTCTGGAAGACTCGGCTAAGCAGGATCTCAAACGCGCGCGGGTTGAGGCGATGAAACTGGTCTGGATTGGCGGCGAAGTGGGCGTATAGCTCCTCGTAGACGTCTCCGGCATCCGGCTGGATCAGCGAGCAGACCCACTGCCAATGGAAGTACGATTCGAACGCCGCGTTCAGCGCCGCATCGTTTGCGTAGAAATAGTAGACGTAGCCGTTCTGGTTCTCGCAAAAATAGCCCAGTGAGGCGACGAATTCGTGGAATGGTGGGCCGCCGACCTCTAGATCTTCATCCAGCACACGCATAAGGTCGCTACCGGTACACAGAACTGTCACCACAGCGGGCGAACTGGGTTCCCCACCGACGTGATGAAGATAGTCCTTGAAACCGCTGTCCAGCCAGAGGTCGCGCTCCTCAGCCCATTTTTGGATGGCCGCTTCAAGACTTGATATCTCTTGGGCCAACTGAGGGTCCGTATACCCGGCGTTCATCGAATAGGTGCTTGAAAGAATGGTGGTGTCAAAAAGCATAGCGCCTGCAAGCTTCTGCGGGAAATGCCTGTGCTCAACAACCAAGATGTCTAGCATCGCTCGTGAATGACCGCATAGCGACCATCCTCGATCTTCCACGCAGGTCCCGTCAGAGACGGCATACGCTGCGGTGCCGAAGTTCTGCTGCAGGCTGGTCAGAGTCACTCGCTGAGCAAGGTCTGAGCGCAGTCAGCCGATCGCATCTGATCCGCTCTTTTCGGTCAGATTCTGAGCCTGGGTTTTGGGCGTTGGGCTTGGCACAGTCTGGCCTGAAAGCGAGGTCCGATCATGAGTCCGTTCCGGTATGTGCGAATGGTGTTGTGGAGCTTCATCGGCATTGGCGGCGGTGCACCACGCCGGGAGCTGGCAGAGATGAAGCCGCTGGTGCTGATCGGCGTGGCCGTGCTGCTGGCCGCACTGTTCGGGCTGACGCTCTGGGGGCTGGCGAACCTGGCAGTCTCCGCATGGGCACAGCAGCCATGAAGCGCCTGCTTCCTTCTTGCCCGTCTTCTGCCGATGAAGTTCTTCGCCATCAAGTGGCATTGCGACCAAGAGAAGAAGAAAAAAAGAAGAAATAGCGAAAGCGGCGGACCGTGCGCGTCAAGCTCGGGCGTGACAAGCCGGGGCAACTTCCGCTCCTGGCCGAGCCGTGGCATGCGGCTAGGGGAGAATCACGGTCTGGACTGCCCGATGGGCGAGACAGCCTCTCCCTCTCTACGGCTGCTGCCGTCAGACCGCTCATGACCGACGCCCCTCTTCAATACACGACCTTGCCGCCCTGGCCCAAGGCTTACCCGGCCAGCGGCGCCAGCGCCACGCTGAAGTTCCTCAACGAGGATTTCGTCGTGACCGAGCTGCCGCTGCAGCTGCCCTCCGGTGCGGGCGAACACCTCTGGCTGGACATCGAAAAGAACGGCGCCAACACCGTCTTCGTCGCTAAAGCGCTGGCCGAGGCCGCCGGCGTGCAGGAATGGGACGTGGGCTATGCCGGCCTCAAGGACCGCTACGCCATCACCCGTCAGTGGTTCAGCATCTATTTGCCGAAGGGCGAGACGCCCGACCTGACCCTGCTTCAGCACCCGGAATTCAAGGTGCTGAGCCAGAGCCGCCATGTGAAGAAGCTGCGCCCCGGTGATCTGCTGGGCAACCGCTTCCGCCTCGTGCTGCGTGAGGTGAGTGGCGACCGCGACGCTGTTGAGGCCAATCTTCAGGCCGCTGCGGCGCGTGGCGTGCCCAACTACTTCGGCGCTCAGCGTTTCGGCCATGACGGCGGCAACATCGAGCAGGGCCGGGCCATGCTGGCGCGCGAGATCCGTGTGCGCAACCCGAAGAAGAAGGGCCTCTACCTGTCGGCGCTGCGCTCCTTCGTCTTCAATGAAGTGCTGGCGCTGCGTATCCAGCAGGGGCTCTGGGGCAAGACCCTGCCCGGCGACGTGTTGGACGAGGCGGGACTGCCCACCGGACCGCTCTGGGGACGGGGCCGCGTGATCACCACCGATCAGGCGCAGGCCCTGGAAATGGGCGTGGCCGAACGTCACGCCGGCTTGTGCAACGGCATGGAGCACGCCGGTCTGGACCAGGAGCGCCGCGCCCTGGTGGCCAGGCCGGTGGACCTGTCATGGGCATGGCCGCAAGCCGATCAACTGCTGCTCACCTTCTCTTTGCCCGCCGGGACTTACGCCACGTCCGTGCTGAACGAAATCCTCCACACCACCGAGCCTGAGCGGCACACCGAGTCTGCGGCTGCCGAATGACGGTGCCCTCACGGGGTTCGGCCGCTCATACCTTGGCGAGGAAGGCCGCCGCATCACCCGCTTCACACTTCCAGTCTGCGAAGACCCCGACCAGATTGCATTCCACGCAGCGGCAAGCGATGTAGTACCAGCGCACGTCATGTGTGCCCTCGTAGACGGAGACGCCGGACATCAGCTCGAACACCTCGTTCTCGCACACGCACTCGTGCGTCTCGGGCGCGGCTTCTTCAACGTAGTCCGCGCTGTCGCCCATCAGGTGTTCCTGCCCGCAGTCGGTGCAGGTGCGGATGGCCACGCCGGCGGCTTCATCGGTCTGTAGCGCGAAGGTCCGGCACCCGCAATCGCATTTGGACGCGGCAAACCGGACGGCTTCATGGCGATTCGCAATGCTGTAGCTGCGCAGCTCGGCTTGGGTGTCGCCGGACGTCGTCCCGTACCAGAACTCGCCCTTCTTCGTCAGTGCCATTGATGCTGCTCCATTCTTCAAGGTGGGCTTCCCGGCAGGCCTGAGGCCAGGCTCGCCCCGATCATCCGGATTTTGCCTGGAGGCCCGGCGAATCGTTGTCCAGGGCCCCGGTAGGGGTGGTCGCCGCGGTGTGGTCGAGAGCTGAGCATCCTCCTGTTGCGGCGTCACTGCGGAACTCGAATGACAGGTGCGCTTCTACCCGGTAGGCTTGAATCGGCCCATAGCGGTGGTAGCGCGATCAGATTTGCAGCCATTCAGCGTTGCATTGGCAGCGCTGCGCTGCGCGGCTCGGTCGCGCAGCGCCCGTGTTGGTGCTTATGGGCCTTTCCACATGAGAGACCACCCGCTGGGGCTGGGTGGTGCCCCGCCCGCCGAACACTCGGCTTGTCTTGCGCCTGCAGCGTTCTGTTGTGATGCTTGCGAGACACTTTCAATGTCAGGGCAATGCAGCACGCCCCTCAAACAGCTCGACGAGGGGCCGTGTGCCCTCAAACACCGCGTCAAACAGTTGCTTGATGCGGGGTACATGGCGCAGATCCAAGCGCGTGAGCACCCAAAGGTCGCTGCGCCACGCTTTGGGCGGCGTCGGTATCACGCGGCAGATGCTGGACTCCAAGTCACCGAGATAGCACGGAAGCACGGCCATGCCTGCGCCGGCTTTGACCAAGTTCAACACGTTCACGTGGCTGTTGGTGCGCAACACGGCATTGGCGTCCAAGCCTTGCTGGTGCAGCCACTTGGAGGAATCCAGGTGCGCAAAGGTTTCGTCACCGGCAACCCAGGGGAAATCGGCCAGGTTGCCGGGGGTTGCGCCACCGATCTTGCGTGAGCGGTACACCGTGGACTCGATGCGGCACAGACGCCGTGCCACCAGCGGGTCCGCCGGCCGGCCGCCCGCGCGAATGGCCACATCGGCCTCGCCCTTCAGAATGTCTTGCTGCACCGTGGAGGTGTTGATCAACAACTGCACACCAGCCTGGCGCTGGTAGGCGCTGAGCAAGGGGGCCAGGGCTGCGTGCATGAGGGTGTCGGTCGTGGTCAGCCGCACAACCCCACCCGGCCAGGCCGCGCGCTTTCCGAGCCGCCGTGTTGCCGAGGCCAACTCGGTTGCCATGCCGGCGGCCACTTGCAACAGCTCCTGCCCCGCCTCCGTCAGCGCATAGCCGGACCGATTGCGCTCAAACAAGCGCACGCCAAGCTCGGATTCCAGAGACCCCAGGCGACGAAACACGGTGGCATGACTGACTCCCAGTTTGTCGGCGGCTGCGATCAGAGATCCAGCGCGGGCAATGTGCAAGAAGAAACGCAAGTCGTCCCAAGACTTGGGGCTTTGGGTCATGGCGGCGTACCACGGATTCGGATTTCAATGACTTGCAATTCTGACATGTTGGCTTGCACAAATGGACGAAGTGAGGGATGACCAAGCACCTAGGCTTCGAGGATCAATTTGCACACCTCGAGAGCAAGCGGGCATGCCAGATCCAACCAGCACTCCAAGCACACCCAGCACCGGTGCAGCTTCTGACTTCGACTTCTTTGTCGGATCCTGGCAGATACAGCACAGTCGGCTCAAGGAACGGCTGACGGGCTGCCAGGAATGGGCGCAATTCGAGGGCAGTTCTGTCATGCAAAAGCTGCTCGGGGGCCATGCCAATGTGGATGACAACGTGATTCACCTGCCCGATGGCGACTACCGGGCCCTGACCATCCGAAGCTTCGACGCGGCCAGTGGTTTGTGGTCGATCTGGTGGTTGGATGGTCGTCATCCAGGGCGACTCGATGTGCCTGTTGTGGGTGGCTTCAAGGACGGCAAGGGCTACTTCTACGCCGACGACATTCATAACGGCCACGCCATTCGCGTTCGTTTCTTGTGGACTCAACGCTCTGAACTGGGGCAACCACGTTGGGAGCAAGCGTTCTCCACCGATGGTGGTGTCAGCTGGGAAGTCAATTGGGTGATGGACTTCCGCCGTACCGACGGTGTTGCGGGAACACTTGGATGCCCGTAATCGAAATTCGCAGCTACCGGCTGGTGCCGGGCAGCCGAGATCGGTTCCACCAGCTGATCGACCAGCAAAGCCTGCCGCTGATGCTGGACTGGGGTATTGACGTCGTGGACTTTGGTCCCTCATTGCACGACGCTGATGGTTATTTCCTGATTCGCGCTTTTCACGACATGGTCACGCTTGAAGTCGCCCAGGCCGCCTTCTACGCGAGTCCGGCCTGGCGCAACGGGCCACGCGAAGCCATCGTGAGCTTGATCGCTTCAGACAGCAACGTCGTGATGGAGATGAGCCACGACCGCATTGAGGCCTTGCGCAACCGAACCATCGCCACCAATGGACGGCTCCCCGATTGACGCACCCCAGAAACAATTGGACAACACAGACCGATTGCCACCCTCGACAAGTAGACATCGGCAGGCCCCAGAATGAAGTCTCGGGGCGCCGATGGTCCTTGGCTCAGCGGTGCGGGCGAGTCGCACGGCTCTTCTTCAGGGCGGGTGGGCTTAGAAGCGCCAGCCCAGACCCACGCCGACCAGCAGCGGGTCGACCTTGAACTTGCCAGCCGACTGGCCGTGCGAGTAGACGGTGGTGTCGATCTGCACCTTCTTGATGTCGACGTTCAGGAACAGGTTCTTGGCCAGCTCGATATCGGCGCCGACCTGCAGCGACAGGCCGTAGCTGTTCTTCTTGATGCTGGGGGCCAGCGCGGCGACCACTGCCGGCGCGAAGTTGACGCTGGAGAAGCGGGTGTAGTTCAGGCCGGCGCCGATATAGGGGCGGAAGGTCGCGGTGGGCGCGAAGTGGTACTGCAGGCTCAGGGTCGGCGGCAGATGCTTGAGCGAGCCGATCTTGGCGCCGCCGGCCTTCAGATCATGCTTTTGCGGATAGGTCAGGACCAGCTCGGCCGCGATGTTCGGCGTGAAGAAGTAGCTGATGTCGACCTCGGGGATGGTCTTGTTGTTGATCGCCAGACCGAGACCGGTGCTGTCCTTGTTGGCCGCGTCGAGATGCACGGCACGCACACGCACCAGCCAGGGCTCTTGCATGGCCTGTGCCTGGGCGGTGCCGGCCAGGCTGAGAGCGGCGAGGGTGGCGAGGACGATCTTCTTGGACATGGGACAAGCTCCTTGTTGATGGGACCCGTGTGGCCCCGATGAAGCTATTGGAGGCGCTCATCCCGGGTTAACCCTTGATCTGACGCAAGCATAAAAAAGCCCCCGCACGGAGGGCTGGCGGAGTTTGCGCTGGCTCAATCTTGTCAGCCGAGTCTGAGGCGTTTGCACAACTCCAGGGTCAGCGCCGACTGGTTCAGCGTATAGAAGTGGATGGCCGGCACGCCGCCGGCGATCAGGCGCTCGCAGACCCGCGTCATCACATCCAGGCCGAAGGCGCGGATCGAGGCCGCGTCGTCCATATAGCCTTCCATCTTCAGCGCCACCCAGCGCGGGATCTCGATGCCGTCGCGCTGGGCGAACTGGGCGATGCGGGCGTAGTTGTGGAAGGGCATGATGCCCGGGATGATCGGTGCGTCCACACCCAGGGCCCGCACCTCGTCCACGAAGTTGAAGTAGGCGTCGGGGTTGAAGAAGAACTGCGTGATCGCGGCGCTGGCGCCGGCGCGCATCTTGTCGGCAAAGTGCTGCAGATCGCGCGCCGCGTAGCGCTGCTGCGGGTGGTACTCGGGATAGGCTGCGACCTCGATCTTCCAGTCCGGGCCCTGGGTCTCGCGGATGAAGCGCACCAGCTCGGCCGCATAGCGGAACTCGCCGGCCGTGGCCGTGCCGCTGGGCAGGTCGCCGCGCAGCGCGACCACGCGGCGGATGTTCTGCGCCCGGTAGGTGGCCAGGATCTCGGCGATGTTCTCGCGCGTCGAGCCGACGCAGCTCAGATGCGGCGCGGCCTCATGGCCCATCGCCGCGATGTCCATCACGGTGGCCAGGGTCTTGTCGCGGGTGGAGCCGCCGGCGCCATAGGTGACGCTGAAGTACTGCGGCTGCAGGACGCTCAAGTCCTGCACCACGTTCTTCAGCTTCTCGGTGCCCAGCGGCGTGTTGGGCGGGAAGAATTCGAAACTGACAGCGGTCGTCATGGTTGTTGTGCCCACAAGAAGAACTCTTTATTGCCATCACCGCCGGTGATGGCGCTCTCGAAATAGCCGCGCACCTGCCAGCCCAGCGCCGCCGCCGCCTCGCGCGCCCGGGTCTCCAGCAGCGGGTACTGGGCCGCATCGCGCACCAGGCCGCCGCGACCCAGGGCCTTGGGTCCCAGCTCGAACTGCGGCTTGATCAGCAGCAAGACCTGGCCCCCCGGCGCCAGCCAGGGTGCCAGGCGCGGCAGTTCGCCCAGCATCGAGATGAAGCTCAGGTCGCCAACGATCAGCGCAAAACGCTGCGCCGGCTGGTACTGCCGCACATGCATGCCCTCGATGGCCTGCACCCGAGGGTCGCCCGCCAGGCCTGCATGCAGCTGGCCATGGCCCACATCGATGCCGACCACCCGCGCCGCACCGCCTTTAAGCAGACAGTCGGTGAAGCCGCCGGTGCTCTGGCCGATGTCCAGCACGGTCAGCCCGCCAAGGACCAGCCCGCTGGCCTTCAGCGCGCCTTCGAGCTTGAGCCCGCCGCGCGAGACATAGCGCAGCTCCGCGTCATCGGTGATGCGGAACTGGGTGACCTCCAGCAGGTCTTCGCCGGCCTTCTTCACCGGCGTCCAGCCCTGGGCCGAGGCCCACTCGACGGCGCCGTTGTCGATCAGCCGCTGAGCGGCCGAGCGCGTCGGTGCCAGGCCCTGGGCGACCAGCAGCTGATCGGCGCGCATCGGCCTTTTAGTAGCGGTAGGTGTTGGATTTGAACGGGCCGACCTTCGGCACGCCGATATACGCCGCCTGCTCATCGCTGAGTTCGCTGAGCTGCGCATTCAGCGTCACCAGCTGCAGGCGCGCCACCTTCTCGTCCAGGTGCTTGGGCAGCACATAGACCTTGCCGATGTCGTAGGCGTCCTTGTGCGCGTACAGCTCGATCTGGGCGATCGTCTGGTTGGCGAACGAGGACGACATCACATAGCTCGGGTGGCCCGTGCCGCAGCCCAGGTTCACCAGGCGGCCCTTGGCCAGCAGGATGATGCGACGGCCCGAGGGGAAGATCACATGATCGACCTGGGGCTTGATCTCGTCCCACTCGCAGGCTTCCAGCGAGGCGACGTCGATCTCGTTGTCGAAGTGGCCGATATTGCAGACGATGGCATTGTTCTTCATCGCCGCCATATGCTCGTAGCGGATCACATTCTTGTTGCCGGTGGCGCTGACGAAGATGTCGGCCTTGTCGGCCGCGTATTCCATCGTCACGACGCGATAGCCTTCCATCGCCGCCTGCAGCGCGCAGATCGGGTCGATCTCGGTGACCCAGACCTGAGCCGAGAGCGCGCGCAGCGCCTGGGCCGAGCCCTTGCCCACATCGCCGTAGCCGGCGACGACGGCGATCTTGCCGGCCACCATCACATCGGTGGCGCGCTTGATCGCGTCGACCAGCGATTCGCGGCAGCCGTAGAGATTGTCGAACTTGCTCTTGGTGACCGAGTCATTGACATTGATCGCGCGGAACAGCAGGCCGCCCTTGGCCGCCATCTCGTTCAGGCGCAGCACGCCGGTGGTGGTTTCCTCGGTCACGCCGATGATCTCGGCGCTCTTGCGGGTGTACCAGGTGGGGTCCTGGGCGATCTTGGCCTTGATCGCGGCGAACAGGATGCGCTCCTCCTCGCTGCCCGGCTTGGCCAGCACCGACAGATCCTTCTCGGCCTTCTGGCCCAGATGCATCAGCAGCGTCGCGTCGCCGCCATCGTCCAGGATCATGTTCGGGCCTTCGCCGGCCGTGCCCTTGGCGCCGAAGTCAAAGATGCGATGGGTGTAGTCCCAGTAGTCTTCCAGCGTCTCGCCCTTGTAGGCAAACACCGGCGTGCCGGCGGCCACCAGCGCGGCGGCGGCGTGGTCCTGGGTCGAGAAGATATTGCAGGAGGCCCAGCGCACCTCGGCGCCCAGCGCCTGCAGGGTCTCGACCAGCACGCCGGTCTGGATGGTCATGTGCAGCGAGCCGGTGATGCGCGCGCCCTTGAGCGGCTGGCTGGCGGCGTATTCCTTGCGGATGGCCATCAGCGCGGGCATCTCGCTCTCGGCGATGCTCAGTTCCTTGCGGCCCCAGGCGGCCAGGCTCAGGTCGGCGATATGGTATTGGTCAGCGGACAGCGTCGTCATTGCAAAAGCTCCTTCATGTTTGAAGCCGCAATGCCGGTGGGACGTCAGAGTCAAAAAACGGTCACCCACGCGAGACATTGCGGGTGAGCGCGGTTGCAGTGGTCTGAAGATCAACGCTTCAAGACAATCCGAGCCTGGCCTCAATGGGAGCTGAGGTTGCAACGCTCCTCGGAAGCTTGAATTCTAGCTGCAAGCCGCACGGCTCTGGTGTGGAATAGCGCCGGGATTGACGACAATCCCGGCCCATGCAGCCTTTGAATCTTTGCCCCCCGGCGGCCTTGCGTGCCGTGCGCGGCGTGCTCACCGACATCGACGACACCCTGACTGCCGACGGCGCGATCGCTCCCGAGGCCTTGCAGGCGCTGCACGAGCTGCGCGCCGCCGGTCTGCCTGTGATTGCGATCACCGGCCGCCCGGCCGGCTGGAGCGAGCCCTTCGCGCTGGCTTGGCCGGTGGCCGCCATCGTGGCCGAGAACGGCGCGGTGATGTTGCGCAATGAAGGCGGCGCGCTGCGCCGCGATTTCAGCCAGGACGAGGCCACGCGCAGCGCCAACTTCGCCCGGCTGCAGGCCTGCGCGGCCGATGTGCTGGCGCGCGTGCCAGGCACCTGCCTGGCGACCGACAGCCCGGGGCGGCTGACCGATATCGCGATCGACCACAGCGAGTTCGCCCATCTGGCACCGGCCCAGATCGCGCAAGCCTGCGCGGTGATGCGCGAGCATGGGCTGACCGCCACCGTCAGCTCCATCCACATCAACGGCTGGATCGGTGAGCACAGCAAATGGACCGCCGCGCAATGGGCGGTGCCGACCGCGCTGGGCCTGGACTTCGACGCGCGCGACTGGGTCTATGTCGGCGACTCGACCAATGACCAGCTGATGTTCGAGCGCGTGCCGCTGTCGGTGGGCGTGGCCAATATCGCGCGCTTTGTGCCGCAACTGCAGCGCTTGCCGGCCTATGTCACCGACGCCGACCGCGGCCAGGGCTTCGCGGAGCTGGCTGCGGCCCTGCTGGCGGCGCACGGCGGATCCGGCCGATGAGTCACCGCCATCGTCTGCTGCTGGTCGAGGACGATGTCAAGCTGGCAGCCCTGATCGCCAGCTTCCTCGGCCAGCATGGTTTCGAGCTGCTGCTGGAGGAGCGCGGCGACCGCGCGCTGGCCCGTTTCGAGCGCGAGCGCCCGGACCTGGTGCTGTTGGACCTGATGCTGCCGGGCCTGGACGGTCTGGCCGTGTGCCGAGAACTGCGCCGTCTGAAGGCCGATGTGCCGCTGCTGATGCTGACCGCGCGCGATGCGCTGGCAGACCAGGTGCTGGGCCTGGAGTCCGGTGCCGACGACTATGTACTCAAGCCGGTGGAGCCGATGCTGCTGCTGGCTCGCTTGCGCGCGCTGCTGCGTCGCCGCAGTGCCGACGCGGCAACCGTGCCGGCACCGCTGCGCCTGTTGGATGGGGCGCTGTCCCTGTGCGCGGCGCGGCGCGAGGCCCATCTGGCCGACACGCCCCTGTTGCTCAGCACCCAGGAGTTCGAAATGCTGTGGGTGCTGGGCCGGCGCGCCGGCCAGGTGGTCTCGCGCGACGAGCTGCTGCAGGCGCTGCGCGGCCTGGAGTTCGATGGCCTGGACCGCAGCGTCGACCTCTGCATCAGCCGGCTGCGCCGCAAGCTGGGCGACACCGCACGCACGCCGGCGCTGATCAAGACGGTCTGGGGCCGCGGCTATCTGCTGGTGCCCTGAGTCGACACCATGCTGCGTTTCTACCTGCGCCTGTTGCTGCTGTTGCTGCTGGTCGGGGTGCTGGCCGTCTGGGGCGTTGGCCAGTGGTCGGAACGCCATTTCGGCCCCAGCACCCAGACCTATTTCCATGAGCTGACGCGCGGCATGGTCTACGAGCTGCGCGAGCGCCTGGCGCCGCTGCCGCCGGCGCAGCGCGGCGCCGCGCTGG